>JBBJOE010000011.1:0-23595 GCA_037721765.1 Thermomicrobiales bacterium | reverse complement strand
TGGTCTCCATCGTCGGCTCTGGCACGGTGTGGAAGTGGTCGAAGACCCAGATCGAGTCCCACGGCCCCTTGTCCGCGGCCTTGGCCACGTTGGTCATCGCCTCGTACTGCTCGACCGGGTCGCGGATCTCGACCAGGTCCATCTTCCACCCCTGGGGCACGAACACGCCGAATTTGGTCGCCATGTGTGAGTCGCCTCCTGATGCTACGGTTCGCGAAGTCGCTACCGAAACGAAAGTAGCAGGAGCGGTGCCAGGCCGCCGGGCGCTCCGCCCGACCGCGATACCGTGGGGAACGGCGCGGCGACGCACGGGTGAAGGCGCGGGAGGGAATGAAGACCATGGATGCCTCGCGACCGGTGGCCTCGTTCGAGTTCCGACCGGAAGGGCCGTATTCGCTCGGGACCAGCACCGCGTTCCTCGAAGGCTTCGAGCCCGCTGCCTACGAGGGTGCCCGAGACGGGCACCTCCACCTCGCGTTCGTCGTCGATGGGACCGAACGGGCGGTGGGCGCCTGCGTCCGCGACGACGCCGGGAACGGCACCCGTATCCTCGTCGATGTCTACGGCGATGGCGACGGCCTCCATGACGCCGTCTCTTCCCAGGTCGCCCGCGTACTCTCGCTCGACGTGGATGGCACGGGCTTCCCCGCCGTGGGGGAGCGAGACCCGGTGATCAGCGATCTGCAGCGGGTCTATCCCGGCCTCCGTCCGGTCGGTTTCTTCTCCCCCTACGAGGCGGCCGCCTGGGCCCTGATCGGGAACCGGATCCGCATCGTCCAGGCGGCGCGGGTCAAAGCCCGGATGGCGGAGCAACTCGGCCGCATGGTCGATATCCACGGCGATCACCGCTATGCCTTCCCCGGCCCGTCTGCATTGACATCGCTCGACGCCTTCCCTGGCCTGACAGACCGCAAAGTCGATTACCTGCGGCACCTCGGCCACGCCGCGCGCGACGGCAAGCTCGACCCGTTCGACCTGCGCTCGCGACCCATGGGGGAAGCGCTCGACCACCTCAAGACGCTGCGCGGGATCGGCGATTTCTCTGCCGAGCTGATCCTCCTCCGCGGTGCCTGCATCCCGGATGGCCTACCTCGTCACGAGTCGCGGCTGGCCCGTGCGGTCGCCGATGTCTACGGCCTCGACGAACCGCCCGACCAAGCCAGGCTGGAACGGATCGCCGCTCCATGGCGGCCGTACCGGACCTGGGTCAGCGTGCTCTTGCGCACCCACCTCGAATCACGGACGAACGAGATCGCGACCGGGCGCCGGACGGGGTGAAAGGGGTACACGTACCGCCGCGCCCCGAAATCCACGGAGCGACGGAGCGCGCCGATGATCGCCACGTGCGCCGGGAAGTTGTGGCCATGAGAACGATCGATGAACCCGTCGCCGCGGGTGAGGCGAACTATCATGCCTGGAGCGAAAGAGTGGTCTCCACTCCCGAGGGCCGCGCGATCAACACCGAGCAGTCGGCGAAGATGGCCCTGTGGCTCCAATTCGTCGAGGCGCGACAAGAGGCCGGGTTGACACGGGTCCAACTCGCCGAGCGGTTGGGCGTCTCGCAAGCCCAGGTCGCCCGCATCGAGAAGCGTGGGTATGACGCCCACTCGCTCAATACGCTCCGCCGCTACGTTGCGGCACTGGGCGATGGGTTCAGCCTGGACGTCACGGTCCGGCGACCGGATACCCAGAGAACGGAGCCGACCACCGCAGCGGTTGCCCCTTGAGTCGCGTGGTCCTCTGACCGTACGACCGCTTCGGACCCGCGGCGGCCATGCCGTGGACTGTTCTCGTTATTCCCCAGGTATCCTCTCCCGGCCTCGCGCCGGTGACGTTCCTGGGGTTTCGTCTCTTCGCGGCCGGAGCAGAGTCGGAACCCGCGAGACCTGCCTCCCACACCAACCGATGACCGGCCTGTAACCCGGCCGCTTGCCTTCCCTACCCCGCTTTCTCCCGCCGGTCCGCCACCACCTCGCCGCCCTTCATCACCAGCCGGATGTTGGCGTTGTCGGCCATGCCGTGGATGTCTGCGATCGGGTCGATCGAGGTGATGACCACGTCCGCCAGCTTGCCGGCTTCGAGGGTGCCGACGCGGTCTTCCCAGCCGAGGCACTCGGCGGCGGTGCGGGTGGTGGCGACCAGGACGTCGTGCGGGGACATGCCGATGCCGGCCATCAGGCCCAGCTCGCGCAGGTTGGTGCCGTGGGGGACGACGCCGGCGTCGGTGCCCATGGCGATCTTGACCCCCGCCCGGTGGGCCTGGCCGATGCTCTCTCGGTGGGCCTCGATCGACGCCTTGGCCTTGCGGATGCCCCATTCCGGCATCGCGCCGGTCCGCTCGGCCGCCTCGATCACCCCGACCGGGGCGACCAGGGTCGGGACGAGGAAGGTGCCGTGCTCCAGCATCAACTCGATCGCCTCGTCGTCGAGGTAGATGCCGTGCTCGATGCTCTGGATGCCGGCCCGGACGGCGTTCTTGATCCCCTCCGCCCCCTGAGCGTGCGCCATCACCCGCAGTCCGCGCCGGAACCGGGCCTCCTCGACGATCACCGCAAGTTCCTCCATCGAGAACTGGGTGAACTCCGGGTCGTCGGTCGCGCTGAGGACGCCGCCGGTCGAGCAGACTTTGACGACCTCGGCCCCCGCCCGCAGGACCTCGCGGACCGTCCGGCGGACACTCTCCGGGCCGTCGCAGATGGCGTGGGGATTGCCGGGGTACGGCGGGAAGAAGGGCACGTCGATGCCGGAGGGAGTCCAACCGTCGCCGTGACCGCCGGTGGTGCTGAGGACGGCGACGCTGATCTGAATCCGGGGGCCGCGGACGATCCCGCTCTCGACCGCCCGCTTCACCCCGGCGTCCGCGCCGCCCGCGTCGCGGACCGTGGTCACGCCGCAGTCGAGGGTCCGGCCCATGTGGGCGATGGCGCGGTAGAACATGAACGAGAAGGGGTCGGAGAGCTGCCGCATCAGGTCCATGCCCTCGACCATCAGGTGGACGTGGGTATCGATCAAGCCGGGCAGGATCCAGCCGCCCCCGGCGTCGATCTCCTCCGTCGCGGTGTCCGGCCGGGGCAGGTCCGCGAGCCGCCCCGCCGCCCGGATCTTCCCGTCCTCGACCACCACCGCCCCGTCGGGGATCGGGTCGGCGCCGGTGCCGTCGAACAGGGTGCCGTTGCGGATCAGGGTCATGGGCATGCTGTCGCTCCTCGTGTTCGTCGGTGGAACTGGATCATTGGCTGCCGCGATGGGGTCGTGTCGCCGTCTCGTCGTCGCATCTGGCCTCGCCCGGATGCGGCGAGGGCCCATGATAGCCGGTGGGTCTCTGCCGGGTGCGAGCGATCCGTATCTCCGTCCCGGTCCCCATCGGCTCCGGAGGGTCAGACGAGCGGTTGAACGGGCTTCGGCGTCGCCACCGGTCGCTCCCGCGCTTGACAGCCGCGCCTGTCCTGTGCTTATTGCCATGAACACGGGCGCCACCGATGGTGGGAGCCCTCGTGCGGGTCGCGGGGCGGTCCCCCTGATCAGGTCGGCCGTTCGTCATGGCAAGGGAGCTCAGAGCATGGGTATTTACGTTCCTCGACGGAAGGGCACCGTCAACCGGCGCGACGTGGTGAAGGGGGCGAGCGCGGCGGCGATGACGGCAGCCCTCGCGTCTCGCGGGGTCACGGCGCAGCAGACCACGCCGACGACCAACATCTCGGGGACCGAGCTGCGCATCCTGCAGTGGAGCCACTTCGTCCCGAGCTACGATGTGTGGTTCGATGCCTTCGTTCAGGAGTGGGGCGCGGCCAACGGTGTCACGGTCACGGTCGACCACGTCAACACCGCCGACATCCCGGCGGCCTTCGCCGGCGAGATCCAGGCCGGGGAGGGGCACGACCTGGTCGAGCACATCTCGCCGGTCGCCCAGTACGAGCCGAGCCTGATGCCGATGAACGACCTGGTCGCCGAGATGGAGAGCCGCTTCGGCGAGCAGCTCCAGGTGGCCCGGGGTAACTCCTACAACCCGACCACCGAGACCTATTTCGCCTTCTGCCACGGCTACGCACCCGACCCGGGTGACTACCGCCGCTCCCTCTGGGAAGCGGTGGACATGCCGGAAGGGCCGACCACCTGGCAGGAACTGCTCGACGGCGGGACCCGGATCCTCAACGAGCAGGGCATCCAGATGGGCATCGGGATGTCGAACGAGATCGACTCCAACATGGCCGCCCAGGCCCTGCTGTGGTGCTACGACGCCCCGGTCCAAGACGAGAGCGAGAACATCGTCCTCGACTCGCCGAACGCCGTCGCGGCGGTCGAGTTCATGAAGCAGCTCTTCGAGCAGTCGATGACCGAGGAAGTGTTCAGTTGGAACGCTGCCTCGAATAACCAGTTGCTGGCCGCCGGTCAGGCCTCCTACATCCTCAACTCGATCTCGGCCTACCGGACCGCCCAGGCCGACGCGCCCGAGGTGGCCGAGGACATCTACTTCGTCAAAGCCCTGGCCGGGCCGAATGGCACCGCGCTCGCCAACGGCCACGCCATCTTCAACTACATGATTCCCACCCACGCGGCGAACCCGGACACGGCCCGCGAGTTCCTGCTCCACCTGGTCACCAACTACGAACTGGCGGTCAACGAGAGCAAGCTCTACAACTTCCCGTCCTTCCCGGATTCGGCCCCGGAATTGCTGGCCGACGGCGGCCCGCTGGACGCCGACCCGTTCGGCTCCGTGCCGCCCGACAAGTTGGCGGTGCTGAAGACGGCCGACACCTGGACGACGAACCTGGGCTACCCTGGCCCGGCCAACGCCGTCATGGGAGACATGTTCGCGTCGTTCACGCTCTCGAACATGATGGCCAAGGCGGCCCGGGGCGACATGTCCCCCGCCGACGCGGTGGCCGAAGCCCACGCGACGCTGGTCGCCAGCCGCGAGACCTGGGCGGCCCGGGGCCTCGTCGGCGGCGGCAGCGCCGGGGCGACGCCGACCGCGTAGCCGATCTGATCGTCACGCGTTACGGCGGGGGCGGCCCGGACTGCCTGGGCCGCCCCCGCCGTGGCATCATGGCCAGAACCGAACGAGGATCGCCGGGCGGCGGGGCCAAGGCCGCGCCCCCGGCTCGGCCGGTGGTGGCACATGCCGCTCCCGGCCAGTATGTCCCGTGCCACACCAGCGGGGGGGCCTGAATCGATGGCGGTTGTCGAGACGCGGGGACTGACGAAGCAATTTGGGGAGGCGACGGCGGTGGTCGACCGGATCGACCTCCGCAGCACCGACGGGGAGTTCCTGGTCCTGCTCGGCCCGTCGGGCTGCGGCAAGACGACGCTGCTGCGGATGATCGGCGGGCTGGAGACCCCGACCGCCGGGGACATCCTGATCGGGGGCCACCTGGTCAACCACCTCCCCCCCCGGGCCCGCAAGATCGCGATGGTCTTCCAGAGCTACGCCCTCTATCCCCACATGTCGGTCTACAACAACATCGCCTTTCCCCTGAAGGCCCAGAAGATGGATAAGGCGGGCCAGAAGACCAAGGTCGATTGGGCCTCCGGCATCCTCGGCATCGACCACCTGCTGGACCGCAAGCCGCGCCAGCTCTCCGGCGGCCAGCGGCAGCGGGTGGCGCTGGCCCGGGCCCTGGTCCGGGACCCGAACGTCTTTCTCCTGGACGAGCCGCTCTCCAACCTCGATGCCCAGCGGCGGGCCTCGGCCCGGGACGAGTTGCAGCAGTTCCAGCGCTCGGTCGGCACGACGACCATCTACGTCACCCACGACCAGGTCGAGGCGATGGGGATGGGTGACAGGATCGTGGTGATCAACCACGGCACGATCCGCCAGATCGGCACACCCCGCGACATCTACGACGAGCCGGCCGACACCTTCGTCGCGACCTTCCTCGGTTCCCCGCCGATGAACCTGATCCCGCGCGACGGCGAGTTGCTCGGCTTTCGGCCGGAGCACTTCGCCCCGGCCCGGGCGCTGACCGGTGAGGGCTCCGGCGACGGGATCGTCCCATTCCCGTTCCACGTTCACCGCGAGGAATACCTGGGCTCCGAGCGCCTGATCTACGGCGAGATCGGCGAGGCCAAGGCCGTGGCCCGCTTCCCGGTCACGACGGTCGTCGATGCCACGGCCGGCTCAACGCTGGAGTACGGGGTCCGCCGCTCCGACCTGAAGGTCTTCGACGCCGAGAGCGGCCTGCGGGTGCGACGGTGACTTGGTTCGTCATGGCCACGACTTCTGGCCTGGGAACGACGGGTGGGCGACTGTCTCTGGCGTTCTCCCGGCCGGGCGAGACAGTAGGTGGTCCGGTATCCATGCCCGGACGAAGGGGGCGGCGATGAGCACGGCGATGCCCGGGGCGCCGGTCGCCCCGGCGACGACCGACGCGGACGAGGGGAAGTACTGGCTGGACCGGGAAGGGATCCTCGGCCCGCTCCTGCTGCTCCCGACCATCGTGTACATCTTCGCCCTGGTGGGGGTGCCGCTGGTCCTGGCGGTCCTCTTTAGCCTCAGCGACGCCACGGTCGGCGACCCGGGGATCGACCTGATCGGCTTCCGCAACTTCGTCGACGTCGCCCGCGACGGCACGTTCCAGCAGGCCCTCCGAAATACCCTCGTCTTCACCTTCGTTTCCCAGGCCGTGGTGCTGGTGTTAGCGAACATCCTCGCCCTGACCCTGGCGGCCGAGTTCAAGGGCAAGCGCCTGGTCCGGTTCCTCGTCCTCCTGCCGTGGACGACCCCGATCGCCCTCGGCGCCCTGGGTTGGTTCTGGATGCTGGACTCGGTCTACAGCCCGATCGACTTCGTGCTGCGAGAGGTCGGATTGCTCGGGCCGGGGACGCCCTGGGGGCCGCGCCGGAACATGTATTGGCTCGGCAAGGACGACCTGGCCCGGTTGGCGGTCCTCTTCGTCCACATCTGGCGGACGCTGCCCTTCGCGACGGTGATCCTGCTGGCGGGCCTCACCTCGTTGCCCGGTGACGTGCGGGAGGCCGCGATGGTCGATGGGGCCGGGTTCTGGCGGCAGTTGTTCTACATCCGGCTGCCGCTGCTGACGCCGATCATGGCGGTCGCGGTCCTGTTCGGGATGGTCTTCACCTTCACCGACATGACCGTGGTCCACATCCTGACCCGGGGCGGCCCGGTCGACGCGACCCAGGTGCTGGCGAGCTGGGCCTTCTACCGGGGCGTCGAGGGCGGCAACCTCGGCCAGGGTGCCGCGATCGCCCTCTTCCTGTTCCCGGCCCTGGTCGGGGTCGCTGTGCTGATGCTGCGGATCGCCCGCCGAACGGAGACCTCCTGATGGCCACGACAGCCCCCGTCTACGAGCCCCCGGCCGAGGCATCCCGGACCCCGCGCCGGCGCGATGGCCGCACCATCGCCGGGCGGGGCCTGCTCTACTCGATCGCGACGTTCTTCGCCCTCTTCGCGGCCGTCCCCTTCGCCTGGATGCTGCTGACCATCTTCAAGGCCAACAACGACCTCTACCGGCCGATGAATAACCCGCTCCTCTACAACGAACCGCCCACCCTGGCGAACCTCGACCTGCTCTTCAACAACACCCAGTACTTCACGTTCGTCCGGAACACGGCCCTGGTCGCCCTGTTCGTGGTGATCATCACCGTGGTCGCCACCGTCCCGGCCGCCTACAGCCTGACCCGCCTGGCGGGCCGGTGGGGCGAGAGCCTGGGCATCGCGATCTTCCTGGTCTACCTCGTGCCGCCGACGTTGCTCTTCATCCCGATGACCCGGGTCGTCTCCGAATTGGGGGTCAAGAACTCGATCTGGTCGATGGTCATCGTCTACCCGACCTTCACGATCCCGTTCTGCACCTGGCTCTTGATGGGCTTCTTCAAATCGGTCCCCTGGGACATCGAGGAACAAGCGATGATCGATGGGTACAGTCGCCTGGGCGCCATCGTCCGGACTGTCCTGCCGATCTCGATACCCGGCATCCTGACCGTGGTCGCCTTCAGCATCGCCCTGACCCTGCACGAGTTCATCTATGCCCTGGCGTTCGTCACCTCGTCGTCCCAGAAGACGCTGAGCGTCGGGGTCACGACCGAGTTGATCCGGGGCGACGCCTACTTCTGGCAAGCGCTGATGGCCGGTGCGGCCGTGGTCGCCCTGCCGGTGGCGCTCCTGTACAACATCTTCCTGGACAAGTTCATCGCCGGATTCACCCTGGGCGCGGTCAAGGGCTGACGCGGCGCGACAAACCGCGCCGCCCGGGATCGACGGGGTCACGTTGATCCTCTGCCGGGAAATACCGTGCACCTCGGGCAACCCGGGGGCATCCCGGCGGAACCCGACGCTGCTCGGGGCCGGCCACGACGCCTTCCCGGGGCTGGGCCGCTATGGCGCCGTCGCGACCCCCGGGGCGGGGTGGGCGCCCGAGGCGGACAAGTGCAAGGCGAACAGGGCCGCGACCAGCGCACCGGCGAGGAGGACGGCGACGACGCCGTAGGCGGCGGCGATCCCGGCCAGATCCGCGAGACGCCCGAGGACGATGGAGGCCGCGACGATGGCGACCCCCGCGGCCAGCGATGCCCGGGTCGCCGCCAGGTCCGTCCTGCCCCCGGCCGCCTCGATCGCCAAGGAGAGCGTCAGAGGATACAGGTTCGCGGTCCCCAATCCCATCACGGTCAACCCCACCAGGGTCAACGGGACAGAGGGCGCCAACCAGTAGAGGGCGAAAGCGGCGGACGTCGTCGCCAGCGAGACGAGCAACAGGGGACCGCCCCGGCGACCGGCCAGCATCAACCGGCTGCCGGCGAAGCGGCCGACCAGCATCCCGCCAAGGAAGAGACTCACGGCGGCGGCAGATGTCGCCCGGGAGAGGCCGACGACATCTTCCAGGAACGCGGCCGCCCAAAAGAGCGTCGCGAACTCCACCGCGACGATCAGCAACAACACCGCCCAGAACGCCCAGTAGGGACCGGGCAGACCATCTCCCGCCACCGTGGTCCCGTGACCGGCCGGGGGCACCGGCACGGGGAACGCCATGGACCGGAATCGGGTCCCGGCCACGGCGAACGAGGCGACAGGGACCAACAACGCAACCTGCCACCCAAACCCGGTCGCGGCGGCCCCACCGATGAGGATCGGGGCGACCATGCCGCAGGCGCTGGCGACGACGTTGGCCTCCATCAGCATCGCCGCCCGGCGCGGCCCGTGCTCGTCGGCCAGGATGGCCGAGATCATGACCGCCAGCAGGGAACCGAGGTAGCCCATCAGCAACGCGCCGGCGACCGTCATCGCCGGGTGCCGCCCGGCGACCAGGATCACCGTGCCGAGCGACATGCCGCTGCCACCGAGCCAAAACACCATGTGGCGCCCGAGCGTCGTCGCCAACACGTTGGCACTGACCCCGGCGACGATCATCCCGATCGCGAAGGCGCTGGAGTGGAAACTGGTCACGGTGTAGGAGAGGTCGAGGTCGGCCCGCAGGAACGAGAGGATCGGGCCGAGGCTGTTGATGAAGTAGCTGAAGAACCCCAGCATGCCGTAGCAGAGCCAGGTCACCGCGCCCCGGTGGCGATGGCCGGGCCCGTCGTGAGCGGGGTCAGCACCGGACGCCCGGTCGGGACCGACCTCGTCGGCGTTCACTGGCGGCTCCCCTCACCTGCCACTCGGATCCCGCGCGTCTGGTCGCCGTGATCGGAGGCCGAACCCAACGGTGCCCAGCCCCCGGGCGGGCATGCTACCGAGCCTCGACGAGCCATTCACTCCGCTGGAGCTGGGCCCGGCGGCGGCGGACGCGGATCAGTCGCCAGCGAAAGGCAATCGGAGCGGCGAAGGCCAACATCGGCACGGCGATCCAAAACCAAGTCGTGCCGACCAGGAACAGGCCGGTCTCGTAGGAGCGAGACGCCCACCAGATCAGGAAGACCGTGATCATCTTGAAGGCGAAGAGGATCCAGATGAATGCCCAGGCCGCGCCGTGGTCCGTGTCGTCCGGGCGGCGGGGGGGCTCGTCCCGGTCCGTGCGGACCCGGGGCGGCGTGCCCGGGGGCGAAGCCGGCGGCCGCGTCGGCGGCGGTCCCGGTGGCGCGGTCACGGCCATCGCTGCGTCCCCTCACCTACCCGTCCGTCGTGACCCACCACGTTCTTCGGAAGGTCGCCCCGGGGTCCGGCACCACGCCGCGCCATGACCGGGTCTGACCCGATCCCATCCAGCTCGTCAGCCTACCATGCCCCACCCTGATCCGGAACGCCCGCCGCCCGGGCGAACGTATCCTGGGCTATACGCGACGGGGGGTTCAGCGGGGGACGAAGGTGCCCCGTGAACCGGGCGGCGCGGGCAAGAAGAGATCGTGAGTCCGTTGTCCATCCCACCGTGCGGTGTTCGCGTGGCCTGGGAGGACACGAGGTCCTCCCCTACGAATATACGGTCCTCGGCACGATACATTGACCGTGCATACGCGGTATCTGCAACACATTGCGCTTTATGTGGAGGAGTGCCTCCAGTCCTGTGGAGTCCCGGACCGCCCCGGGGGCGAGGAGATATCGTGCGCTCCGTGACGAGCCCACGGTGGAATGGTGGTCAAAACTTAACCCACGCGGGGCGGCACGGGGCGACTCGGGACGGAGGCCGCGGCGTCGCGGTCCTGGCGTTCTTCGGAGGCGGCCCAGCGCAGGAAGATCACCGTGATCAGGAGGAGGAAGATCGTGTTGCCGCCGACCCACATCAACAGACCGGCGATCTCCTGGTCGGTGGCGACGCTCAGGCCCCACAGGCGGCGGGGGGCATCACCGTAGGTAGGGTAGAGACCCGGGTCGGCCATCGTGATGATGGCGCCGACGACGCCGGTCGGGATGGTCGAGGCGAACAGGTAGAGGCACTGCATCGGCGGGGACAATTTCGGCCAGGGGGCGTACGAGCCACAGAGTGGCCACCAGGCCAGGAGCCCGGTCAGCAGGTAGGCCTGGTGTTCAAGGATGTGGAGCGGTTCCGACCGCAGCGCCCCGACGTAGAGGGGAGGCAGGTGCCAGGCCGCGACCGCTACGCCGGAGAGCAGCAGGGCGGCCACCGGACGGGTCAGGACGAAGCCGACCCGGCCGAGGACCGGCACCCGCCGCACCACCGCGTCGACCATCCAGCCGGGGATGCCCAGCAGCAACAGGGGCGGCACCAGTAGGGTCAGGATCAGGTGCTGGACCATGTGGGCGCTGAGCAGGAAATACTGCGACCAATCGTCGATGGGGGGTCCGAGGGCGATCACCAGTGCCAGGCAGCCGGAGAGGAAGGCGACGACCTGGCCGGGGCGGACCGCGCGCGGCTGGGAAGCCCCGTCGTCATTCGTACCGGCATCGGGGCGGATCGGGCCAATCCATAGCAGGTACCCGGCGACCAGGGCGAAGACCGTCACCAGGACGGACGCCTCGGGACGCCAGTGGGTGGCCCAGGTGCCGTCCGGCGGCGACCCGGAAACGTGGAGCGGTGGGAACGACGAGGCGAGCGACGCGAATCCGGAGCCCATCGGGGGGAATACCCTTCGAGACTACTCCGCCTCCTCGACCGAGGCCGGGGCCTCGACGAGCTCCAGCTCGTAGTCGTTGTAGTCGAACATCAGGAACAGGGCGATCACGACCGAGGCGGCGATGGCCAGCCCGGTGACGAAGATCGCGGTCAACTTCTTGTCGTCGAACTTGAGGTGCATGAAGTAGCCGACGACGGCGACGAACTTGCCGACCGAGAGGGCGACCAGGGCCGGGATGAGGATGCCCGACAGGACATCGATGTAGTAGATCGCCACCTCGACGGCGGTGACCAGGGCCAAGATCAGGGCGACCTTGATGTAGGTCCGCTCGTCCGGGTGCCCCTCGTGCCCGTCGACCAGGTGATCGGTGCCCGGTTGGGTCCCCGGACCGTGGCTGTACCCGTCGTCACCGCGACTGATCGACTGCGCCATGGTTACCGTCCTCTCCATTTCCCGCGACGCGCCAGTGTTCCCTGGCCGGTGCCGCGCCTCTGTTCACCGCCGGGGCGGGCCGCTAGACGAGCCGGAAGCCGTCCAGGACCCGGAAGCCGTCCAAGAGCCGGAACATGGCCTCCGGTATCGCCTCGAGACCCTCCGGCCCCTCCTCGTAGGGGATCAGGTAGACGAGGGTGAAGATGATGATCCAGACGATGTCGACGAAGTGCCAGTAGAGCCCGGCGATCTCGACGTTGAGGCTGTCCTTCTTGGAGACGCCGCCGCGCAACGAGACGACCAAGAGGGAGATCAACCAGATCACGCCGATGGCCACGTGGGTACCGTGCAGGCCGGTCAGGGTGAAGAACGAGGCCCCGAACATGTTGGTCTGGAGGCTCAAACCCTCGACCTGATAGAACGCGCTGAACTCGAAGTACTGGCCGCCGAGGAAGATCATACCCAGCAGCGAGGTGGCCGCCAGCCAGACCCGCAGGCCGCGGACGTCATCACGCTGGATCGCCGCGAGGGCCAGGACCATCGTCAGGCTGCTGAAGAGGAGGACAGCCGCGCTGATCGAGGTGTAGGGGATGTCCATCACCTCGGACGGGAACGGCCCGACCCGAGCCTCCTGGGCCCGGGAGCGGTAGATCACATAGGTCGCGATCAGCGATGCGAAGAAGACACAGTCCGAGCTGAGGAACGCCCACATCAACATCTTGCGATGGTCGATGCCGGTGCTGGTGGGGGGGTGCTCGGAGTGGCCGTGGTCGGCCCCGTGCCCTGCCCCCCCGGCATGCTGGACCTGCTGCTGCACGGCGGTCGTTGCCACGTTCGCGTCCTCCAGTGTCCGTCGTAGGCCGTCGACGGCCCGGTGCTCTCGGGTCGGTGAGATCAGGTGGTCGCTCGCCCGGATGCCTTTGGGCCCCGGTGCCCCGGCGGTGTCCGTTAGCTCGCGGGCTCCAGCGACCAGCCGAAGATGCCGATCAGCAGGACGACCACGCCGCCCAGCGTCAGAAACGGCAGTTCGATCGTGCCGACCGGGACGCGCGGCCAACTGAAGATCAGGCCCATGGCGGTGAAGAACAGGCCCGCGGCCGCGACCAGCGGATAGATTGACGGGTTCGGCAGGTGGATGTCGTGCTGGTCGCCGGCCGCGAGGCGGTTGCGGGCCTCCGCGGCGGGGTCTTCGTCCGGCACCTCGCCGGCGCCGATCGTCTGGCCGGCGATCTTGATATCGAGCGTCTCTTCCTCGGCGTGGGACTGGCCGTGGCCGGTGCCGTACTTGTCGGCCCAGAGCTGGTCTCGGTGATTGACGATCGGGATCTCGCGGAAGTTGTAGACCGGGGGCGGTGAGGAGATGGTCCATTCCAGGGTGGCGCCGTCCCACGGGTCGTCGCCGGCCGGCTTGCCGTATCGCAGGCTCTTGGCGACGTTCCACATGAAGATCAGGAAACTGGCGCCGAGGAGGAAGCCGCCCGAGGAGACGATGATGTTCCAGAAGCCCCAGCCGGAGCCGCCGCCGTACGACGAGTAGCGCCGGGGCATGCCCTCCAGGCCGAGGAAGTGCATCGGGAAGAAGGTCAGGTTGAAGGCGGCGAAGGTGACCCAGAAGTGGATCTTGCCGATCCCCTCGTCCAGCATCTTGCCGGTGAACTTCGGGAACCAGTAGTAGATGCCGGCCAGCAGGGCGAAGATGCTACCCCCGAAGAGGACGTAGTGAAAGTGGGCGACGACGAAATAGGAATCGTTGTGCTGGGTATCGACCGGCGGCGAGGCATGCATGACACCGGAGATACCGCCGATGGTGAACTGCGACACGAGCCCGACGGCGAAGAGCATCGGCGTCGTGAACCGGAGTTGCCCACCCCACATCGTGCCGATCCAGTTGAAGATCTTCACGCCCGTGGGTATGGCGATCAGCATCGTGGTGGCCGAGAAGACGGCGTTGGGCGTCGGGCCCAGGCCGGTGGTGAACATGTGGTGGACCCAGACGCCGAAGCCCAGGAAGGCAATCGCGGCGATCGCGTAGGCCATCACGGCGTAGCCGAAGAGCGGCTTGCGGGCGAAGACGGGAATGATCTCGGAGACGATGGCGAAGGCCGGCAGGATCAGGATGTAGACCTCGGGGTGTCCGAAGATCCAGAAGAGATGTTGCCAGAGGAGGGGGTCGCCCCCGGTGAACACCAACTGCCCCGCCTCGTTGAGGGTCGAGGGGATGTAGAAGTGGGTACCGGCGAAGCGGTCCATGCTGAGCAAGATCAGGGCGACGGTGATCGCCGGGAAGGCCAATACGATCAAGACCGACGTGATCAGGGTCCCCCAACAGAAGATCGGCATCCGGAACAGGGTCATCCCCGGCGCCCGCATGTTGATGATCGTGACCACGAAGTTGAACGAGGCGGCAAGTGAGGCGACGCCGAGGACCTGGAGGCCGAGGGCCCAGAAGTCGACGTTGCGGTTTGGGCTATAGAGTTCACTGGTCAGCGGCGCGTAGCCGTACCAGCCCTGGTTGGGGGCCTCGCCGGAGAGCCAGGACAGGTTGAGGATCAGACCGCCGGCGGCGAAGGTCCAGAAGCTGAAGGCGTTCAGGCGGGGGAAGGCGACGTCGCGGGCCCCGATCTGGAGGGGGATCAGATAATTGAAGAAGGCGGAGCCGAGCGGCATGATCGCCAGGAAGATCATGGTCGTGCCGTGCATCGTGAAGAGCTGGCTATAGGCCTCCTGGCCGACCAGCGCGTTCTCGGGGCGGGCCAACTGGGCCCGGATGATCATCGCCTCGAGGCCACCCACCATCAGGTAGACGAAGGCCGTCACCCCGTACATCAGCCCGATCCGCTTGTGGTCGACGGTGGTCAACCAGCTCCACAGGACCGCGGTCTTCGACAGGGCGGCCGGGCCGATGACGGCCTGGCCCGTCCCCACCCCCTGCGTCTGTGGCGTTGCGATCGATGCCATCCCCGTTGCTCCCTTTCCCCGGTCAGTCTCGGTCGCCGCTCGCGCTCGATGGATTGCTGGTCGGACGACCCACTGCTCGGTGCCGCGTCGTGCCGAATGGCTAACTGGCGTTGGCGTAGTAGATGATCGCGATGATCCCCACCAGGAACAGGGCAATCACGGCGAAGAACAACCGGGCCTGCATCCCGACGTAGGTCCGCCCCTCACCGGTCGTGCCCGCGTCGCGTGCCGGATCGGCATTCACCGCCTCTTCGAGGGAGTCCGGCCGGTCGTGTCCCGGTTCGGTCATCCGCCCCACGCTTTCCCGGGGATGGTCCCGACGGTGAGCGACGTCATGCCCCGCCCCCGACGGCGACGGGCGTGCCGAGGGGCGACCCGCCGTCCTCCGGACAACCACCCTCCGGTTGGAGACCCGACAGGTACGTAACGAGTTCATCGATCTGCTCGGTCGTCAAGGTTCCCTCTTTGATGTAGTTCGCCATGTAGTTGCCTTCTTTGATGGCGCCAGGATTTTCTAGCCAGGCCCGCAGGTTCTCCGGAGTGTTCACCAGAATTCCCGCCGCGAGGATATCCCGGCACCCCAAGAGCGTCAGGTTCGGACCCGCTCCGAGGCCGAGCGGATTGGCCGAGAGCCCTTCCTGGGCGGCCATCGCGTTGGTGCCATTGACACTGTGGCAGAGGATGCACTGCCCGAACGCGGTCGGCACCTCGGCCACGTCCGTCGTGGACGGGTCGGCGTCGAAGGTCGGGGACGTGTTCCAGGCCTGGACCCAGGCGTCGAACTGGTTCGGCTCGACCACGTCGATCTCGAACCGCATCCAGGCGTGGGAGACGCCGCAGAACTCGGCGCACTCTCCGTAGTAATCGCCGGTCTCGCGGGGGGTGAAACTGAGCGGGTTCACGTGGCCCGGCATGACGTCCATCTTGCCGGCCAACTGGGGCACCCAGAACGAGTGGATCACGTTGTTGGAATGCAGCCGGAACTGGACCTCGCGACCTACCGGTAACACTAACTCGTTGGCGGTGACCAGCGGTCCGCCGTCGGCGGCCATCCCCTGGTAATGGATCTCCCACCACCACTGCTTGGCGTACACATCGACGATGATGTCGCCCTCCTGGGCCTCGGCGTCGGTCTCGTACATCACCTGGATCGTCGGGATCAGGATGACCAGCAAGATCAGGGCCGGGATGATGGTCCAGGCGATCTCCAGGGTCCGGTTGCCGTGGACCTGGGGCGGGCGCTCGGTCACATTGGAGCGGCGGCGGAAGCGCAGCGCGGTATAGACGATGAGGGCCTGGACGCCGATGAAGACGATGGCGGCCATGTAGAAGATCAGGCGGTAGAGGCCCTGGATGTCGTCGGCCGCGCCGGATGCCGGGTCGATCGTCGAGTAGGGGGTACCAATCCCCTCCTCACCCGCGATGACGGCGGCGATGACGACGACGAGGGCGGCGCCGATCAGCAGGGCGAGGATGGTCAATCGCCGTCGCGACTTGCCGCGCTCGACCCGTCGTTCGTCCCGCATCGCGTCGTCCATGCTGCCTCCCCATGGACCGGACGCGACCGCCCGGTTCACCGGCTACGAAGAGAAGTATCCCGGCGAACCCGGCGGCCCCCACGGCCTGCCCGGCACGGCGGCGGTGACTCGCCGCGTCCGGCCCGGGGCCACCGGTGATCGCCCCGCCGGTGGCCCCACTCGCGGCGCTATCTTCCACCCCAGCGCGGGGTCCGGTCAAGCGGGCCCGTTCAGCCTTCCGGCATCAGGACCCGACCACATCCCGGCCCGGGCGCGGCGCCCACATCGCCGCTCCCCGACTCGCCGTATCGGGCGGCCCAGAGGTTGACCGGCCGGGCGAGAACGCGGTGCCGGGACTGGCCGTTGTCCGGGTACCCGCTGACCGTGGCCTTGCTCAGCGGGCGAAGGCGGCGAACGGATTATCGCGCACCAATCCATCGACCGTCGCCCCATCCACCCCGCTCGCCCGGAGGCGATCGAGGAACACGGTCGGCAGGTGGTCGTACGGGCGCGGCGTGCCCCCGCCAGGCTGGGCAGGATCGTACCACCCCAGGTCCTGGCTCAGGAGGACCCGGTGACCGAGCCCGGCGTCGAGCGCGGCCCGGACCAGGGAGACGTACCGGCCGTCCTCGGCAGGGTCGCCGATGCCGTCGTACTCGATCCAGACGCCCTGCCGGGATAGGTCGTGGTGGATCGTAATGTCCGGTTCTTGCTGGGCATGGATCCAGACGAAGCGGTCGGGCGGGCAGCCCTCCCCCGTCAGGATCGCCAGTTGGTCCCGCACCACCCGGCCCCGGATCGTGTGGCTGCCGATCACGGCGCCAGTCCGGGCGGCGGCCCGGGCCGCCGCCCGGAGGATCTTGGCCTCGACCGGGGTGATCCCGTCGTCCCCGGCGCTGACCTTGATCCACCCCGCCCGGACGCCGGAGCCCTCGATCCCGACCTCGATCTCGGACACCATCC
The DNA here is from genome assembly GCA_037721765.1 of Thermomicrobiales bacterium. Taxonomy (GTDB): domain Bacteria; phylum Chloroflexota; class Chloroflexia; order Thermomicrobiales; family UBA6265; genus JACCVE01. The sequence continues at coordinate 6,259 of JBBJOE010000011.1, read as the reverse complement.
ACCGCGCCAATTCGTCAACGCTCGCGCCGTGCGCCCATGGGGTCACCCACGGCTCGCGGTAGACCCCGGTCGGGAGGACGAGCGGCATCCCGGTCGCCCGGGAGACGGCGAGCAGGATGTCGGCCCGGCGGCCGACCCCGACCGTGCTTGGCTCGACGATCGCCGTCACCCCGGCGGCCATCGCGGCGGCGATCGGCCCGGCCATCACCCGGACGACGTCATCCGGATCGGCCTCGGCGTAGCCCGGCCGGTCGTGGGTTCGCAGGTCGACGAAGACGTGCTCGTGGGGCAGGATCAGCCCCAGGTCATCGCGCCGCATCGGACCGAGGGTCGTCTGGAGTTCGGGCACGTCACCATCTCCTCGTGAGGGTCCAACGGGCGGGACGGCGCCGGACCGGGACGCCACGACGCCGGCCGGGCGGTGCCCGCGTACCCGGGCAGGAAGAGGGCCGACGGTGCGCCGGTGACGGACCGGCCGCTGGCGGGGATAGGAGATAGTACCGTGCGGTATCCGGGCTCGATCGGGCGGTGGCGCCCGGTGACGGTGGATTTCGTCGGCGAGGAGGAGTCGTGGCGGGCGGCAACAACGATCGGGTCGGGGTGGGCGCCGCGGCGGTGGTGATCCGGGATGGGCACCTCTTGCTCGTGCGGCGACGTTTCCATGGCGCCGGGACGTGGTCCACCCCCGGCGGCTATTTGGACCCGGGCGAGTCGCCGGAGGACGCGGCGGTCCGGGAGACGGCCGAGGAGACGGGGCTGGCGACCGTCGATCCGGTCGTCGTCGGGATCAGCAACGACATTCACCCGGACGGCAAGCACAACGTCACCTTCTGGGTGACGGCCGCCCCGGCCCCGGGCACGGACGCCGGCGATGCCCGCCTGATCGACGCGGACGAGACCCTGGCCGTCGGTTGGTTTCCCCTCGATGCCCTCCCGGCGCCGATCTACCTGTCGCTCGAGCGATACCTCGACGGGGCGACCTACGCGGTCGTGGGGTCGGGCGCGCCGCCCCCGTGGCACCGGCGGGACCGGGCCGGATGACGGTCCGCGAACGGGAGTCCTGGCACACCGTTTGCTTGCCCCGGTGGTGACGAGTGGCGGTCGATGCCCGTCCAACGGGACCCTCGTCGTCCCCCACATCTCAAAGGAGGTACACATCATGGGCCGCGAACGTGACAAGACCGGCGACGACACGATCCGCGACGGCGACGTGGTCATCGAGGAACGGATGAACCGCCGCGAAGGACTCGTCGAGTACGACGGGACGGCCCAAGGTGTGCCCGGCACCGCCACGGGCAATGTTTCGGGCGAAATGCCCGCCGGCGAGATGACCGGCGACCGGGACGCGATGGCCACCGGGACCACGGCAGGGATCACCGACGGTGGGCTGCCCAGCGGTGCCATGCAGGCCGGCGCGTCCCTCTTCGACTCGGCCTCCAGTGAACCGGACCCCTCGGTGACCACGGGTAGGGTCGGCGGCGTGTCGCCCGGCGCCAGCATCGACGCGATGTCGAACGACAACACGCGCTCCGGCGGGATGGACTCGCCGTCCACCGACTTGTTGTCCCGGATCCAGGAGAAGATGAAGGTCGTCGATGTCAACGGTGATGAGATCGGCAAGGTCGATGCCGTGATGATGGGCGACCCCCAGGCGGTCACCACCGCCGGCCAGGAGGATATGGGGACCGGTTCGCTGGTGAGCGCCGCCGCCCAAGCCTTCGGTGGCGGCTCCGAACCAGACGTGCCGGAGCCGTTCCGCTCCGAGTTGCTGCGGGAAGGGTTCATCAAGGTCGACGGCAAGGGCTGGCTCGACACCGACCGCTATCTGCGCGCCTCCGACATCGCCGACGTGACCGCCGACGAGGTCCGCCTCCGGGTCGCGAAGGAATCGCTGCGAGGGGAGAGCGGCTAGGCGGTTCGTCTGCCACTATCTGACGATGAACATGGGAACGGGGACGGCATCGAGCCGCCCCCGTCCTCGTCCGTACCACGGTGTCCCGGCGTGCTGGTGAGTGCGTCGTCCCGGGTCTCAAGCGGTGATGAAGAACCCTAGCTCGCGACCGGCTTGGTGACGACGCCTTCGGCGAAGGCGTAGAGGACGGCCTGGGTCCGGTCGCGGACGTTGATCTTCTGGAACAGGGACGAGAGGTTGTTCTTGACGGTACTCTCGGCCAGGTTCAACTCGTTGGCGATCTGGCGGTTGTTGTATCCCGCCGCCAGCAAGCGCAGCAGGGTCGTGTCGCGCTGGGAGAGCGCGCCGCCCCGGTCGTCGTCGGAGCCGCGGGTCAGCATGCGGTGGTACTCCCGCAGGAGGACCGGGGCGAGCGAGGCGTCGATCGCCGAGCCGCCGCTGGCCGCCAGGTGGACCGCCCGCAGGACCTCCTCCGACCGCGCGTTCTTGAGCAGGTAGCCCTTCGCCCCGGCCCGCACGGCCTGGATGGCGTAGTCGTCCTCCCAGAACATGGTCAACACGATCACGTTCGTGTTCGGGCACGAGCGGGTGATCGCCTCGGTGGCGCGGATGCCGTCCACCATCGGCATGTTGATGTCCATCAGGATCACCCGGGGATTCAACTCCCGGGCCAGGCGGATCGCCTCCTCGCCATTGGCGGCCTCGGCGACCACGTCGATCTCGCCCGTCGATTCCAGGAGTCGCCGCAGACCTTCCCGGAACAGGTGGTGGTCGTCGGCCAACAGCACGCGCAGGCGCTCCGCCGGAGCATCGACGGCCTGCTCCCCCTCCACCGTTCCCACCACGTCCCCGGTCACAGTCATCACGTGTTCGTACTCCCCTTCGCCCCGCCGGCCCCCGGCAGGTCTCAGACCGGCTCCGTCGCCGGGTTGATCGGTGGTGACATTTGGTAATGTCATGTCGTGCGATCCCACTCGTCCCCGGATCGGGACCCGCCCGGGGACCCACCGGGTGGACCAGTATCAGCGTGCGGTGAGGCGGCGGGGCCCGGCCCGTCCGCGCCGGGCGCGTCCGTCGCGTGGGGCGGTGCGCCGGAGATGATGCCGATCGGGGCCGGCGGGATGGCGACGTTCGGGAGGGGAATCCAAGCCCGGACCTCGGTGCCCTCGCCCGGGCGGGAGCCGATCTCGACCCGGCCGCCCGTCTCGGTCGCCAGCTCGCGGATCTGTTCGAGGCCGAAATGGCCGGGCGGTGAATTGCCCTCGAACCCGACCCCATCGTCGATCACGGCCACCTCGACGGCCGAATCGACCCGGCGCACCTCCAACTTGACGCTGTCGGCGTGGGCGTGCTTGCGGACGTTGTGGAGGGCCTCGCGGACGATGCCGACGAGGGCCTGCTCGACCTCGGGCGTGAGCTGGACGCCGCTGACGCCGCCGAAGTCGACCTTCAGCTCGGGCGCGTTCGGGGCCATCTCGGCGACCAGGGCCCGGAGCGGGCCGGTGACGCTGAGGGCGACCTCGTCGTTGCGGCGACTCCGCAGCCCGGTGATGATGGCCCGGATGCCCTCGATCCCCCGGTCGACCAGTTCACGGGCCTGGCGCGCGTCCCGGTTGCCGTCGTGTCCCTCGCCCAGCGGCCGCATCTGGCGGTCCAGGGCCAGGCAGGCCAAGGCCAATTCCTGGGCGGGGCCGTCGTGCAGCTCGCGGCCGGTCGCGCGGCGGGCGTCGGCCAGGGACTCCTGGTGTTCGGCGACCGAGATGCTGGCCGTCAGGCGGTGCCGGAGGACCACGTTGGCGAGGGCCTGGGTGACCACGACCCCGAGGGCGCCGAGACTCATCGCCACGATCGAGGCCTCGTCCAGGGGCGGTCCCTCGTCGTGGACCAGGAGCAGCGCCCCAAGCAGGGCATCGCCGCGCACCAGCGGGACGATGGTCTGGGGCTCGGCCGGGTTGACCAAGACGGGGGGCAGTCCCTGGTGCCGCTCGCCGAAGGCGTGGGCGGCGATCCAGCGCTGGTGAAGCACCGTCGCCGCGCTGATCGCCTCGCTGGTCAGGACGGTCTCGCCGGGGTTGTAGACCAGGGTCAACAGGCCGTGGTCGTCCCGGTGCAGGATCGCCACCGCCCGGACCCGGGGCAGCCGGATCGCCAAGGCATGGGCCGCGCGGTAAGTGTCGCCGACGGTCCGGGCCAGGGCGACGGCCGCGAGTCCCCGCGTGACCACGTCGGTCGGCCGGTGGGGCGCGGTGGTGGGGTCGATGGCGTGGAAGGCATGGTCGTGGAAGGGCTGCCGCTCGGCAGTCACCGGTGGAGGTGTCATCTCGGAGACGGGGACCGACGATGCCATGGGGTCCTCGACGGCTGATCCGGCCGCGCCGGCGCCTCGGCGGAGTGGATCGACGCCACCGTCACCCCGACGGGGCATCCCCTCTCCGCTCATCATCCTACTGGTCGTGCCCCTGGCCACAAAGCGTGTGAACCATGCCGTTAGTCCTGATAGGCCGGGACACGGGACCCGCCTTCCCTTCGCGAGTCAAGGTCGGTCAGGGTCCCGGCAATGGCCGGGCGGACGTGCCACCGGGGCCGGGATCGGGGGTGCGGCGGCTATACTAGGTCCGATGGAGACCCCAGGTGCGGCGGGAATACGGTCATGAGCGGCATCGAATTGACCTTCCTCGGCACCGGGACGTCCAACGGGGTGCCCGTCATCGGCTGCGGCTGCGAGACGTGCTCCTCTCCAGATTCGCGTGACCGCCGATCCCGCACCTCGGCGTTCATCCGGGACCCGGGAGGCGCCGGAAACGCCGGGCGGGCCGGGGGCATCGGGGACGATAGTGTGGTCGGTCCCGGGGATGGCCCCGCGGCCGTGACCGGCGACGGCAACCTCGGACCGGGCCGAACCTACCTGATCGACACGGCTACCGAATTGCGCCTCCAAGTCCTGGCTCACGGCCCCGCCCGCCTCGACGCGGTGCTGATGACGCACGCCCACGCCGACCACACGGGCGGCTTCGACGACCTACGCCGGTTCAACGAGATGCAGCGGGCCCACCTGCCGATCTACGCCAACCCGGTCACGGCGGCCGCCCTGCGGGAGCGGTTCGCCTACGCCTTCGCCGACGCGTTTCCCTTCTATGGTGGCAAGCCGGACCTGACCCTGCACGAGGTGGACGGGCCGTTCGCCCCGTTCGGGCGGGAGATCGTGCCGGTCCCCGTCTTCCACGGCCGCCTGCCGATCCTGGGATACCGGATCGGGACCCTGGCCTACGTCACTGATGCCAAGACGATCCCCGCCGGGTCGCTCGACCTGCTGCGGGGCCTCGACGTGCTGGTCCTGAATGCCCTGCGGGAGGCACCCCACCCCACCCACCTCAGCGTAAGCGAGGCCCTGGACGTGATCGCCGAGCTCCGTCCCCGCACCGCCTACCTGACCCACCTGAGCCACGAACTCCGCCACGCCGAGACCGAGGACCTCCTTCCCGCCGGTGTCCACGTCGCCCACGACGGCCTGACGGTGCGCACCGGCGGCTGAGCGAGCGGGGCCACCGACAGACCGGCGCCGGCAGGCGCGGCACCCGCCACGTGTGACCACCAGAGGTGTCGCTGCCCCGTCTCCGGTCGCCGCCCTGGGAATGGCACGCGTCCTGCACGCCGGTCGTGATCAGCGGGCCGGATGACCGGCCACCACGGCGAGGAGGTCCACCATGTCCACCCCGACCAGCGCCGCCGCCGGCGACGCGTCCCGGCAGCCCCGCGAGAACCGGGCGACCCCGGACGAGCAGGTCCCCGGCACGGGAATCTTCGGTGACGAGACCGAGGTGGAGACCCTGCCCGGCGCGGGTGTCCCCGGGATCGCCCCGGCGGCCTCCCCCGCCTCGGACGCCGAAGCCCCGGCCAGCGGCGAAGTCGCCCCGGACGACCGCCGCGTCGCCCCGGTCGAGGGCCGCGAGGCGGGCTGACCGTCACCGTGCCGACCCCGGCATGAGACCGACGCCAATCCCACGGTGCCTCGCGTCACGGTCGCGAGACACCCAGCACCCCGGCCAGCTGGGCAATGCCCGCCTCGATCCGGTCCTCGGGTTGACCGGCGTAGCCGAGGGGGATGGTCGGTCGGTCGGGAGGTTGGTCGAAACAGATACCGGCGGAGTCGGCGCGGATGACGGCCGCCGCCGCGCGGGCCACCAGCGCGGTCTCCGTCAGCGGAACGTCGAACTCGATCAGCAGGTGGAGGCCAGCCGCCGTCCCGGGGAGGACTCGCCGGGCACGGTCCCCGAAAATGGAGCGCCAGGGTACTGATCAGGGCGCCCCGGCGCCGGGCGTAGAGACGGCGCATCCTGGCCAGGTGGC
>JBBJOE010000143.1:0-6883 GCA_037721765.1 Thermomicrobiales bacterium | reverse complement strand
CCGATCGGCCGCCGGGCGGTTGCCGATCGGACCATGCCCCGGTACGCCCGTCCCACCGGGGCGGGGACTTCGGTGCGGTGTCTCGCCGTCGGACCGGCGCCTATCATCGGGTGAGACGGGCGACTCGGTCAGTATCGAGTGGACCCGCGTCCGGTCATCTTCCCGGTGACCCCGGACAGCCTGGCGAGTCCCCGGGCGTCCCGAGCGAAAGGCCATTCGAGATGACGGGCGTCATGGGCGGGCTTGGCGACTTCGATGTCGCGGGTATCCTGCAACTCCTCACCTTTCGCCGGGCGACGGGTCAATTGATCATCACCGCCGAGAATGACCAGGTCAGCCTCTCGATGGAGAAGGGAAAACTGGTCCAGGTCTCCTCGATCCGCCTTCCCCTTCGCCTCGGCCGCATCCTTCTGCGGCGGGGCCTGATCACCACCGAGCAGGTCCAGCAGGCCCTCTACGATCAGGAGCACGGCCCGGAGCGGCGCTCGCTCGGGGCGATCCTCGTCGATCGCGGTTGGCTCAGCATCCAGGACCTGACCCGCTGCATCGAAGAGCAGTGCATCTCGGCCCTGGCCCGGGTGATCGCCGCCGACACCGGCACGTTCGCCTATTCCCCGCGCGCCGCCGCCGCCACCGTCCCGGACCTCGTTCCCCTCAACGCCGAGCGGATCCTCCTCGAGGCGACCCGCCGGGTCGACGAACTGGCGGAACTCCGCGGCTCGTTACCGAAGATGAACGCCCCGATCGCCCTCTACCGGGGCGCCGACGGGCTGCCCGTCAGTGACCCCGACGCCCAGCAGGTCATGGCCGCGCTCCGGATCGGGATCGGCTCGCTCGGCGAACTGATCGACATCCTGCCGCTGGACGAACTGGTCCTCTTCCGGGTCGTCATCCGCCTCCGGGAGATGGGCCTCATCGCCGTCGGCGACGACGTCCGGCCGGACTTCGGGGGCGAGCCTCCCAACGAGGACGACCTCTCCCGCATCTTCGCTGCGACATCGTCCGTCCCGGGCCCGGCGTCGCCCTCCCGCCCGGCCGCGCCGCAACCCGCTCCCACCCGGCCACCGGTTCACCCCGAGGCGGCCACGGTCCGCCGGTCTGCCTGACCCCGCCCCTCACCGTCCCCGGCGCGACATCCTGATGATTCGGGATCGTCAAGCTGAGTTCCGGATCGAGCCACCCACCAGGTCGACCGACGAGACGCGCTGGGAGCCACCTGTCGCTGGGGGGGTCCGATCCCCTTACCCGCGAGCAGCCTGGAGGCCATCGGCGGTCACGTCGCCGGTCTCGTCAGCCTCAGCCGCCTCCCGGGTCAACCCCGACAGCTCACGCACCCGCGCCGACAGCGCCGCGATCTCCTCTGCCCGGTCCGGCCCCCCGATCGCCATCGGCTCGCCGAATCGCAAAGCCATCCGCCAGTGGTCCTCGCCCAAGCCCTCGTACTCCAGCCCGGCCGGGACGACCGGCACCCGAGTCCGGCCATCGGCCTGGGCCAGGGCCACGAGCCGGATCACCCCGGGCTGGAACGGCAAGACCTCGTCGTCGCGGGTCTTGGGGGTGAACGTCGGGTCGATCGTCGGGTATCCCTCGGGGAAGACCAGCAGGGCATGCCCGCCGCGCAGCAGATCGACCGTCTCCCGGGCCGCCCGGCGCATCGCCCGCGCCGCCGCGGCGTCGTAGGCCACCCGGGCCCCGGCCGCGGCGAAGCGATCCGGCCGGTGGCGCGGCGCGTCCGGCCGCAGCACGACCGGCCACCGCGCCACCCGGGTCGCCCGGTCGAGGACGCCCCGGGCCAGGCCGCCGCTGGCCCAGTCGGACGCCACCAGGATATGCAGGTGCCGGTCGATGGCGGTGCCGATGGCGCAGCCATCGAGCAGGTGGTGGTAGTGCCTAGCCGCGATCACCACCGGCCCGGTGAGGGGAACGTGCTCGATCCCCTCGACCGCCAGCTCAGCCTGCCGGGCCAGCGAACGGCGGCACATCGCCCGCAGCGATCGCCAGGCCATCGTCGCCGGCAGGGCCTCGTCGGTGCCGGACACGCCGACCCCCTAGCGCCGGGTCGCGAGGCGACCCGGCTGGCCGACCCTTGTCACCTCGGCGTCCCGCTCGACCAGCCCCAGCACGACCGGTAGCAGGGCCAGCGTCACCGCGATCACCACCGGTTGCCAGAGCCCGACGCTGAAGCTGAGGGCCGAGGCGAAGACGATATTGGCGACGTAGACCAGGGCCGGGATCGCCGCCGGGTAGGCGGTCGGGTCCGGGTCCCGCCGCCAGACCAACCGGCTCAGCACCATGTAGATCAACCCGGTCGCCGCCCAGCCGATGTAGTTCTGGGCCGGCATCCCGAAGTAGGGCCCCGTCTCGCTCCACGTCCAAAATTGGACCAGCAGGTCCTCGTGGGCCATGGCCGGGTCGAGGACCATGTCCCAGACCACCAGGAACCAGACCCCCAGCCCGATGGAGAGCGCGGTCGTCCCCACCCGCCAGCGCCGCCCGATGAGGCGGGCCAGCGAGACCCCGGCCAGGTAGCAGGCCAACCCCATGTAGAACCATGACAGCGGGATGGTGAAGGGTACCCGCCCCAACACTTGATACCCCAGGAAATCGGTGTACTCGTAGTTGCCGAAGGGCCAGCCGGTCCCGGTCCCGACCAGTTCGGACCCCAGCGAGATCCCCGTCGAGAGGACGAAGAATACCGCCGTCTTCGCCCAGCCGAGGGCCATCACGCCCAGCGCGAACACCGCGGCCGCCCCGAAGATGATGTGCATCGAACCGGCGTAGGTCATCCCGAAATCGAAGACGTCCCGCCCGGTGGCCGAGTCGGCCCACAACTCCGGGTTCGGCAGGGCGATCAGCAGGCCACCGAGCCCGAAGACCAAGGCCATGACGTGCCCCGCCAGGAGCCCCCACGACGCTCGGCGGACCGTCGCCCGATCCGGATCGGACCGGACTTCGGCCTGGCGACCGGGGACCGCCGCCCGGCGAGAGGACTGGGTCGGGACGTTGAGGTGCGTACTCATCGAGACTCTCCGGATGTGGGGTCGGGGACGGCCGGGACAGGTGTCGTCCCGCGCTCACTGCGGGTGACCGGGCGGCCTCGCCACGAATGATGACGACGGGCGGCGCTGCGTGCCAGGGCCACCGTCACCGGCACGTCGGCCAGAGGAGAGAGCCAATAGGTCACCGGACGGTCTTGATAGGCTCGGGCCATCCCCGCCAAGGTCCCCAGCCTCAATGCCAGCAGGGCCAGGTTGACTCGTCCCAGGGCAGTTCCCCACCCGGCACGACCACCGTGCCGGACCAGCAGGGCGACCAGGACCGGCACCGGCATGGCCTGGGCCAGGGCCACCTCCGCCAGGCCAATGATCGTGCCCACCCCGGCATGCCGGTCGTGCGTCGGCAACGATCGCGTCCAGCCCAGGAATGCCTCGCGCCACCCCGCGTACATCTCGACCGAGACCAGCCCGTCACTCTCGTAGAAGCCGACCCTGTTTCCGGCCAGGACCAGTTCCCGGGCCAGCGTCACGTCTTCGCAGACCGAATCGCGCACCGCCGTGAAGGCGCCCGCCTCCCGTAGCGCATCGGCCCGGACCAGCATGCATTGCCCGTTCGCCTGCACCCGCCTCACGCTGGCGGTCGCGTGCCCGGGGATGCCATACCGATAGACGAGGGTCGCCAGCATCGCCGGGTGGACGATTCCCTCGCCGGGACCCGACAGCCGCTGCGACGTCGCCAGGCTGAATGCCGCCAGTCCCGTCGCGGCGGCGTGGGCCAGCAGGGAGCGGGCCAGGTCCGGACCCGGCCGGACATCGGCGTCGATCGTCAGAACCCATCCCGCGTCCGTCCCGAGGGCATCGAGCCCGGCCTGGAGACCGTGCGCCTTGCCGTTGATCCCCGCCGGGACGGGCGAGGCGTCGAGCCAGCGGACGCGCGGGTCCCGGGCCGCGAACCGGGCCACCAGAACCCCGGTGCCGTCGGTCGAGCCGCCGTCGACCACCAGGATCTCGGCCACCTCCGCCGATTGGGCCACCAGCCCGGCCAGGCACGGTCCCAGCCGGTCCCGCTCGTTCAGGACCGGCACGACCACCGCGATCCGCCCCGCCGCCGGCTCGTCCCGCCGGGCCACCCGGATGCCCCGCGCCGTGCCCACCAATCTCGCCGCGATCCGGACCCCCGCGACCCCCTGGGCGACCGCCAGGACCAGCGCCGCCCCCCGCGGCCACATGGATGACCGCCGCCCCCGTGGCCGCATCAGGGTGCTCCGACGGCGTAGCCGACGACCGCATCCCGCACGGCCGGCCACGATGGCCCGTCCTCGCTCACGATCAGGTGGTCTCCCGGCACTTCACGGTAGGTCACCGGTCCACCCAGGCGAGACACCAGCCCCCTGGCCACCCCTCGTGGGGTGACGTCGTCGGCGAGTGACTGGAGGACCAGGACAGGCGCGGTGACGCGTGGCGCGGCGGCGACGCCGCCCGCCACGACCCGGCGGAGCTGGTCCACCACCGCCATCGGGATCGTCGTCCCCTCCCGCAGGCGATGCTGGACCGCGGGGTCGTCGAGATCCCGCTCGGGGTGCATGTCGCGGAACATCGCCCGCGTCCGGGGATCGGCGAAGTCGGCCGAGGCAAACGGTTTGAAAGGGGGCATCACCCGCTTCAGCACCGGCAGCAGCGGCACCAACAGCCCGGCCGGACCCGAGGCGACCCGCGCCAGCGGCGCCAGCAGCACTAGCCGGGCTGGAGCCAACCGGGCCGCCGCGGACAGCGCCAGCACCGCCCCCATCGAGAACCCGACCAGCACCGGCACGTCGTAGCTCGCCACGACCTCGTCCCAGGCCCTGTCCGTCGCTCGGCGCCAATCTTCGGCCGTGGTCGCCGTCAAGTCCCCGATGGAGGGGCCGAATCCCGGCAGCAGTGGGCCATGGGCCGCCACCCCGGCGGCGGCGAGGGCCTCCCCCAGGGGCCGCATCTCCTTCGCCGTGCCGGTGAACCCGTGGAGTAGCAAGGCACCGGTTCCCGGCCCAGGTCGCTCGGCGACCGGCGGCATCACGAATCCCAGGTGCTCGGGACCAGGGTAAGGTCCCCCACCGCCCGCGTCCGGACGTTCGTTCTCCGATGCCACGCGTCGCGCCTCCCGCCCCGGCGGCCACGCCGGCCGCCCGTCGCCACTCCCCGTCGCATCGCCGGGACCACCGCCGCCGGAGCCGCCCGACGAACCCGGTAGCCGCGCCGGACCGCCGGTAGTGACGGCCATGCGGTCCTCGCCCGCACCGCCTACGATTGGTCATCACGCGACGCCATCCGGTGCCGGGCCGGAGCCGGCGAGACGACATGTCCCCCCGCTGGCCGGGTCGGCCGGCTCTTCCCCCTCGACAGGAACCCACGGTCATGTCTGAACGCATCATCGTCATCGGCAGTGGCTTCGGCGGTCTCGCCGCCGCCGTTCGCCTCGCCGCCCGCGGCCACCGGGTCACCATCCTCGAGAAGCGCGACCAACCGGGCGGCAGGGCATACGTCTATCGCCAAGACGGCTTTCGCTTCGACGGCGGTCCGACCGTGATCACCGCCCCCTGGCTGATCACCGAACTCTTCGAACTGGCCGGCAAGCGGGCCGAGGACTATCTAGAACTGGTCCCGATCACCCCGTTCTACCGGATCTTCTTCGCCGACGGGGAACACTTCGACTACAGCGGCGACCACGCCGCGATGGTCGCCGAGATCCGCCGCGTCAGTCCCTATCCCGGGGACGTCGCCGGCTACGAGGAATTCGTCCGCCGCAGCGAGCGCATCTTCGCCAAGGGCTTCACCGAACTCTCTGCCACGCCCTTCCTCTCCCCCTGGGACATGATCAAGATCGTGCCGGACCTGGCCCGTCTCCAGAGCCACCGCAGCGTGTTCGGCTTCGTCGGCCGGTTCATCAAGGACGAGCGGGTCCGCCAGGTCCTGACCTTCCACCCCCTCCTCGTCGGCGGCAACCCCTTCCAGACCACCAGCATCTACACCCTGATCCACTACCTGGAGCGGGAGTGGGGCGTCTGGTTCGCCAAGGGCGGCACCGGCGCGATCGTCGACGGCCTCGTCCGCCTCTTCGGTGAACTGGGCGGCGACATCCGCCTCGATACCGAGGTCGCCGAGATCCTGACCGAGGGCAAGCGGGCCACCGGCGTCCGCCTGGCCAGCGGCGAGACGGTGACCGCCGACGCCATCGTCTGCAACGCCGATGTCGCCGGGGCTTACCAGCGCCTCCTGCCGGCCGCCAGCCGGAAGAAGTACACCGATCGTCGCCTGGCCCGGATGCGCTACTCCATGTCGCTGGTGGTCATCTACTTCGGCACCGACCGCCTCTACCGGGGCACCGACGGACCAAAACTCGCCCACCACGACATCATCCTCGGGCCACGCTATAAGGAACTTCTCCACGAGATCTTTACCGAGAAGACCCTCGCCGACGACTTCTCCCTCTACCTGCACATGCCGACCCTGACCGACCCGTCCCTGGCCCCTCCCGGCCACGAGGCGTTCTACGTCCTGGCGCCCGTCCCCCACCTCGGCGGTCCGACCGATTGGGATCAGATGGCCAAGCCCTATCGCGACCGGATCATGGGCTTCCTGGAAGAGCACTACCTGCCCGACCTCTCCAGGCACATCGTCACCGAGCACATGATCGACCCGCGCCACTTCGAGGGCACACTGAACAGCTACCTGGGCTCGGCTTTTTCCGTCGAGCCGATCCTGACCCAATCGGCCTGGTTCCGTCCCCACAACCGCTCCGAGGAACTGCCCAACCTCTTCTTCGTCGGGGCCGGCACCCACCCCGGCGCCGGCCTCCCCGGCGTCCTCTCCTCCGCCAAGATCGCCGACGACCTCATCGCGGCCGACGT
>JBBJOE010000142.1:0-6888 GCA_037721765.1 Thermomicrobiales bacterium | reverse complement strand
TCTGGCGACTGACGACTCCCGTCTCCCGTCTCCCGTCTCCCGTCTCCCGTCGATAATCTCCTGTTGATAATCTCCTGTTGACAGATCGCGTGTGCGTGCTACGCTGCGAAGGTCGATGTGGGAGCGCTCCCAATGACACGTCGAGGGCACCGTCGCCCCGGTGAGCATCCGTCCCGCGCTCCCCCGTACCCCGATGAAGGGGGCACTGGTGCCGATGAGCCTCGAAACGATCGCCCGCCTCGCTGGCGTCTCCCGCTCCACCGTTTCCCGGGTCGTCAACGACGACCCGCGGGTCCGGCCGGCCGTTCGCGAGCGCGTCCTGACCGTGATCTCGGAGCAGGACTTTCACCCCAACGCGGCCGCTCGTTCCCTCGCCTCCCGAAAGACCCGGATCATCGGCCTGCTGATCCCTGGCGCGGTCAGCTTCATCTTCAGCGACCCGTACTTCCCGACCCTGATCCAGGGCGTCACGGACGCCTGCAACGCCGACGACCTCAACGTGATGCTGATGATGGACCCGTCCGATGACCCGGCCACCATCGACCGGCTCTACCGCCGCGTCATCCGGGGCCGCCACATCGACGGCCTGGTGATCGGCACCAGCATGATCGACGACCCGCTGGTGGCCCGGATGCGCGACGACCGGTTCCCGACCGTGGTGATAGGACGCTGCCCCGACGAGCCGATGCTGTCGTGGGTCGACATCGACAACCGTGAGGCGGCCCGGTCCGTGGTCGAGCACCTCATCGCCCACGGCCACCGCCGCATCGGCCTGATCGGCGGTCCCCGGTCGGTGATCGCGGCCCAGAACCGGTTCGATGGCTACCACGACGCCCTGTCGGCGGCGGGGATCGTGGGCGACCCGGACATGGTGGTCGACAGTGACTTCACCCAGGCAGGCGGTGCGGCGGCGATGCGACACCTGCTCGCCGTCACGGCCGGACCGCCGGATGCCGTCTTCGCGGCCAGCGACACGATGGCCGCAGGGGCGTTCACGGTCTTGGCCGAGATCGGGGCGCGCGTCCCCAACGACATCGCCCTGATCGGCTTCGACGGGCTGGAACGCCATCTCCACACCTACCCGACCCTCTCGACGATGGCCCAGCCGATCACGGGGCTGGCCCGGGCTGCCGTGGCGATGCTGCGGCGACAGATCGACGCGCCGGACGCACCCCCGGCCCACCACGTCCTCCCTACCTTCCTGTGGCGACGCGGCTCGTGCGGCTGCTCCGGCCCGGCCCCACCGGGGTCGATCCGGCATCCACCCGGGACCGCCACCACGATTGACGTTGCCCGATATCCACCGTCCCATGCGGAGAAAGGAGGTGAGCCAGTCCACGACCACCCGGCGCGGCCGGCACCGGTGTAGGCTGAGAACATCCCGGGCGCCGACCCTTGACTCGGGCCGGTGGACGACTGGACATCAGCATGGGGCACCGCGAACCAGACACGGTCGGACACGCGTCCCACCGCATTGGACATGGCACCGGCGCAGACGCCGGGTTCGAACGAGGAGTCACCACGATGCGTGATCGACGCGAGACGCCCGCCACGACGGACCAGACCACCGGAACGAGGATCGACCGCCGTGACCTGATCAAGGGTGCCGCCGCGCTCGGCGTCTCCGGGGCCGCCCTCGGCGGCGCCCTCTCCCTTCGGCCCGGCATGGCCATCGCCGCCCAGGACGCCGCCGCCGGGGCCGGCCTGCTCACCGTTTCCCAGGATCAGCAACAGGTCTGGATCAAGAATTTCAACCCGCTGCTCCCCGAGGGCGATTCCCGCTGGCCGACCCACGCCGGCATCCACGAGCCGATGATCATCTATAACACCATCAAGGGTGAGATCGTCCCTTGGTTGGCCACCGAATACGCGTTCAATGCCGACAACACCGAACTGACCTTCACCATCCGCGACGGCGTGTCCTGGTCCGACGGGACGCCATTCTCGGCCAAGGATGTCCTCTTCACCTTCAACCTGCTGATCGAGAACACGGCCCTCCCCGGTACCGGTGGCGTCCGTGGCGTGTTGGAGAGTGTCAGCAGCGTCGACATGCCGACCGAGAACACGGTCCGGTTCGTTTTCAGCAAGGTCTACACCCCTGGCCTCTATGACCTCGGTCACCAGATGATCGTGCCCGAGCACATCTGGAAGGAGGTCGCTGACCCGGTCACCTTCACGAACGAGACTCCGGTCGGGACCGGGCCGTTCACCGAGATCGGCACCTTCCAGGACAATTACTGGGAGTTGCACAAGAACCCGAACTATTGGCAGGAAGGCAAGCCGATGTTCGAGGGCATCCGCTTCCCGGCCTACCCGAACAACGACGCGGCGAACCTGGCCACCCTGAACGGCGAAAACGACTGGGCCGGCAACTTCATCCCGGATATCGAGGCCGCCTACGTCGCGAAGGACCCAGAAAACCACCACTACTGGTTCCCGTCGACCGGGGCGACCGTTCACCTCTATGCCAACACGACCCGGGCACCGTTCGACGATCCCAACGTCCGGAAGGCGCTGAGCATGGCCCTGGACCGCGCCCAGATCGTCGAGATCGCGATGTACGACTACACCCACCCCGCGGACACCACTGGCCTCAGCGACGCCTTCACGGATTGGAAGAGCGATGCCGCCACCGGGGCGGGCTGGGCGGAGCAGGACCTCGAGGCGGCCAACGAACTTCTCGACGCCGCTGGCCTGACCCTGGACGGCGACGTCCGCAAGCTCCCGGACGGCACCGAGATGGTCTACGACATCAACGTGGTGTCCGGCTGGTCCGACTGGGTCCAGTCGTGCCAGATCATGGCCCAGAACCTCGAGGATATCGGGATCAAGGCTGAGGTCAAGACCTACGACTTCACCGCCTGGTTCGAGCGTGTCCAGACTGGCGACTTCGACCTGTCGATTGGCTGGAGCACGGGTGGCGCGACGCCGTTCAACTTCTTCCGCGGCATGCTCTCCGGCCAGACCGCCCTCGAGGTCGGCGAGGCAGCCAACGAGAACTGGCACCGGTACGTCAGCGAAGAGGGCGACAGCCTCCTGGCCGACTTCGCCGCGACGTCTGACGTCGAGGAGCAGAAGCGAATCGCGGAGGAACTGCAGGTGATCTACGCCGAGCAGGCCCCGGCCATCCCGCTGTTCCCCGGCCCGCAGTGGGGTGAGTTCAACACCACCCGCTTCACTGGGTTCCCGAGTGAGGAGAACCCCTACGCCCTCCTCTCCACCTATGCGTACCCGGAACGGCTGTTGGTGATGACCACCATCGAGCCGGTCGAGTAGCGGTTCGCTGTCCAATCCTGGCCCGATCGGCGGTGATCGGGCGCGGGGTCGGTCCGGCGATGGTGGTGATGGCCCGACCGTGGGCCATTACCACCGCCCGGAAATCGGTTCGGCGTCATCGTGCGACGCCGCGCGGGACGGGGAGGGACGCGACGATGCGGTACATCTTGCGACGGTTGGGGTTCTACCTCATCGCGGCCTGGGCGTCGATGACGCTCAACTTCTTCTTACCTCGACTCATGCCCGGTGACCCGGTGACGGCCATCTTCGCCCAATTCCAGGGACGGATGGACCCGGCCGGGATCGACGCGATGCGCGAGGCCTACGGCCTCTCTGATGATCCCCTCCTCCAACAGTATGTTGCCTATGTCTTGAGCGTGCTGCGGGGCGACTTCGGCGTCTCGATCAGCTATTTTCCTACTCCGGTGACCGACGTGATCAGAACCGGGCTGGCATGGACTCTCCTGCTCGGCGGCATCGCGCTGATCCTCAGCTTCCTCCTGGGCAACCTGCTCGGCGTCTTCGGCGCCTGGAAGCGGGGCGGGATGGTCGATTCGGTCCTGCCTCCCCTGCTACTGCTGGTCGGCAGCTTTCCCTATTTCTGGCTGGCCTCCCTGGCCCTCTTCTATGTCGGCTTCCAGTGGGACATCGCCCCCCTCCGCCACGCCTACGAGGCAGGCCTGATCCCGGGCTGGGACTGGGACTTCGTCCTCAGCGTCGTGACCCACCTCCTCTTGCCCGCCGCCACGGTGGTCCTGGTCTCGGTCGGGGGCTGGATGCTGGGGATGCGGAACACGATGATCAGCACCCTGGCCGAGGACTACATCACCCTGGCCGAGGCCAAGGGGCTCTCTCAGAAGCGGATCATGTTCGCCTACGCGGCCCGCAACGCCCTGCTGCCGAACGTCACCGCCTTCGGCATGGCGCTCGGATTCGTCCTCAGTGGCGCCCTGCTGACCGAGATCGTCTTCTCCTACCCGGGCCTCGGCTACCAACTCGTGACCGCGGTGCGGGGCCTCGACTATCCCCTCATGCAGGGCATCTTCCTGATGATCACCCTGACGGTGCTGGCCGCCAATCTCATGGTCGACCTGCTCTACATCCGCCTCGATCCCCGGGTTCGGCGACGATGACCGCCTTCACCGCGACGCCCGGCACCGCCCGCCGTCACCAGGAGGCCAGACCATGAACCCGAGCCTCGATCCCCGGCCAGCACCCGTCCAGGCGTCTCCCCTCGGCCAGACGCTTGCCCTGCCGGCCGAACCTGCCGCCCGCACCGCCGCCGGGGCTTCCCGGTTCCGGAAGGGCATGGGTCCCCTCCTCCAGAACCCCAAGGTGATGGTCGGGGTGGCGATCCTGCTCGCCTTCACGATCATCGCGATCCTGGCCCCGGTGATCGCCCCGGGCGACCCGGCCGACATCATCGCCCGCCGCCACCTGGCCCCCTCCAGCGAATACTGGTTCGGTACCACCGGGGGAGGACAGGACGTCTTTGCCCAGACCGTCTGGGGCGCCCGGTTGTCCCTGTCGATCGGGGTCGCGGTCGGCCTCGTGACGACGGCCCTCGGCGCCCTGATCGGGATGACCGCCGGCTACTTCGGCGGCCGCGTCGATGACGTCCTCTCGCTGGTGATGAACGTCTTCCTGATCATCCCCAGCGTGCCGCTGCTGGTGGTCCTGTCGGCCTTCCTCGGCAGCGGCAACCCGGCCTACTTCATCTTCGTCCTCGGCCTGACCGGCTGGGCCTGGCCGGCCCGCGTCCTCCGCTCCCAAACGCTGTCGCTGCGGGAGAAGGATTTCGTCTCGGCGGCGGAGATCAGCGGCGAGCGCAGCTTCCGGATCATCTTCCAGGACATCCTGCCGAACATGACCTCGATCGCGGTGGCCGGGATGTTCGGCTCGATCATCTACGCCATCGGCGCCCTGACGGCCCTGGAATTCCTGGGCCTCGGCAACCCCAGCGTGGTCAGCTGGGGCACGAACCTGTACTGGGCGGCCAACAACGGCGCCCTGCTGACGGGGGCCTGGTGGACGGTGCTGCCGGCCGGCCTCTGCGTGGCGATCGTCGCCTTCGCCTTCGCCATGGTCAACTACGCGGTCGATGAAGTGACGAACCCGCGGCTGCGGGCAGAACGGGAGACGCGACATGTCCTGGGCCGAACCCACCGCGCGATCCGCGGCAGCCGCGCCACCCCGGTCCTCCGCGACCAGCCGGCCGGATAGCCGCGGCGACCGGGCGGGGACGGACCTGGCCGAACCGCTGCTCCACGTCACCGACCTGCACGTCCAGTACCTGACCCCCCGGGGTCCCGTGCGGGCGGTCGATGGCGTCTCGTTCGAGATCGCGCCGGGGGAGGTCTTCGGGCTGGCCGGGGAGTCCGGCAGCGGCAAATCCACCATCGCCCACGCCTTGCTCCGGCTGCTGCACCCCCCGGCGATCATCACCGGCGGCGAGGTGCGGTTCCGGGGCCGGGACGTGCTGTCGATGTCGGACGCCGAATTGGAGCGGTTCCGGTGGAGCGAGATCTCGATGGTGTTCCAGAGCGCGATGAACGCGCTCAACCCGGTCCTGACCGTCGGTGACCAGATCATCGACGGCATCCAGGCCCACGTGGCGATGTCGGACCGGGCGGCGCGGGAGCGGGCCGCCGAGTTATTGAGGATCGTGGGCATCGACCCGACCCGGATCGACAGCTACCCGCACGAGCTGTCGGGCGGGATGCGGCAGCGGGCGGTGATCGCCTGTGCCCTGTCCTTAGAACCGCCCCTGATGATCATGGACGAGCCGACGACGGCGCTGGACGTGGTGGTCCAGAAGGAGATCATGCAGCAGATCGAGCAGTTGAAGGCCGACATGGGCTTCTCGATCCTGTTCATCACCCACGACCTGTCGCTGCTGGTCGAGTTCTCGGACCGGATCGCGATCATGTACGCCGGCCAGATCGTCGAGCTGGCTCCCGCCCGCGAGTTGTTCTCCAACCCGCTCCACCCCTACACCCGAGGCCTGATGTCCTCGTTCCCGGCCCTGACCGGCGAGAAGGTCCGGCTGACGGGCATCCCTGGCTCGCCGCCGGACATGGTCGCGCCGCCCTCGGGCTGCCGGTTCCACCCCCGCTGCACGGAGGTCGAGCCGATGTTCCGCGAGGTGGTGCCCCGGTTGATGGAGGTGACGCCGGGGCACTTCGTGGCCTGCCACCTGTATGGGGCGGGACGATAGGCGGTAGACGCAAGGGAGCGGGGGGCACGTCCCGACCGGCGCGAGTTCACCGGGACATCCGTCACCGCGGGCCACCCGGGGCGCGGGCGGGCGGCCTCCGCCAGATGACGTGACTGGCTGTTTCGCCCGAGCGGACGTCGAGCGTTTCCCCGGCCTTGTCCTGGAGGGGAGGACCTCGTGTCCTCCCGGGTCCACGGTGGGCGGCGCCGGGGCCTAACGACCGCGTTCGGCGCGGGCTCTCGTCGTCGCCATGCGGGAATCCCGCGGTGGATGGGATGGCGACGTGATTGACTGGATCACCCGATCACCCGTCGCCGCCACGTCTTTGGTACGATCCTGCCGTTGACCGGCGCGTCCGAACTCCGCGCCGACAGGCCGAGACCGCCTAGCCGAGA
>JBBJOE010000141.1:0-6888 GCA_037721765.1 Thermomicrobiales bacterium | reverse complement strand
TCGGGCAGGTGTTGAGGTGGCACTGGCGGGCCATGTCGCAGCCGATCGCGACCAGGACCGAGGTGCCGAAGCCAAACTCCTCGGCCCCCAGCATCGCCGCCACGACCACGTCCTCGGCGGTCTTGATGCCGCCGTCGGTGCGGAGCCGGACGCGGGAGCGGAGACCGTTCATCACCAGCGTCTGCTGGGTCTCGGCCAGGCCGATCTCCCACGGGCAACCGGCGTGCTTGATCGAGGCCAGCGGTGAGGCCCCGGTGCCGCCCGAGTGGCCGCTGATCAGGATGTAGTCGGCGCGGGCCTTGGCGACGCCCGTGGCGACGGTGCCGACGCCGGCCTCGGCCACCAGCTTGACCCCGATCCTGGCCCGGGGGTTGACCTGGCGCAGATCGTAGATCAGTTGGGCCAGGTCCTCGATGCTGTAGATGTCGTGGTGGGGCGGGGGCGAGATCAGCGGCAGGCCGGGCACGGCGTAGCGGAGGCGGGCGATGAACGGGGTCACCTTGTGGCCGGGGAGCTGGCCGCCCTCGCCCGGCTTGGAGCCCTGGGAAATCTTGATCTCCAGTTCCTCGGCGTGGGCGAGATAATCGGCCGTGACCCCGAACCGGCCGGACGCCACCTGCTTCACCTTGGAGTGCGGCACGTCCGGGCCGTCCTCGTGGTACCAGCCGGGGTCCTCGCCCCCCTCGCCGGAGTTGGAGCGGCCGCCGATCCGGTTCATCGCCACGGCCAGGGTCCGGTAGGCCTCCGGGCTGAGGGCGCCGAGCGACATCGCCGTGACCACGAACCGGCGCAGGATCGCCTCGGCGGGCTCGACCTCGTCGAGCGCCACGGCCGGGCCAATGGGCACCAGTTCGAGCAGGTCCCGCACCGCCGTCGGCGGCTGGGACTTGACCAGGTCGCGGTACTCGCCGTAGGCGACCGTGCCGCCGTCGCGGACGGC
Source organism: Thermomicrobiales bacterium (assembly GCA_037721765.1). Classification (GTDB taxonomy): domain Bacteria; phylum Chloroflexota; class Chloroflexia; order Thermomicrobiales; family UBA6265; genus JACCVE01. The sequence goes on along the minus strand of JBBJOE010000141.1, from coordinate 5,948 downwards.
CTCCTGCAGTTTGGTGACGACGGTCGGGTTGTAGGCGTGAGCCTCGCCCTCCTTGCGGAATCGGACGATGCCGAGGTCGGGCAACTTGGCGGCCAGCTCGGCGTAGGCCCCGGCGTGGCGGGTGCGGACGTCGGCCTCGATCTCGGCCAGGCCGATGCCACCGAGGCGGGACGGGGTGCCGGTGAAGCATCGCTCGACCAGGGCCGGGGAGAGGCCGATCGCCTCGAAGGTCTGGGCCCCGCGGTATCCGGACGCGGTCGAGATCCCCATCTTGGAGGAGACTTTCAGTAATCCGTTCTCCATCGCCGCGAGGTAGTTCCGGCACAGGTCGGCACCCGTCATCTCCTCGTGGCCGCGGCCGCCGGCCAATGCCGCTGCCGCCTCCAGGGCCAGGTAGGGGAAGACGGCCGAGGCGCCATAGCCGATCGACAGGGCGAGCTGGTGGACATCCCAGACGTCGCCGCTCTCGACCACCAGGTCGGCCCGCATCCGAAGCCCGGCCCGGATCAGGGCGTGGTGGATCGTCCCGACCGCCAGGATCATCGGCATCGCCGCGTGGTCCGGACTGACGCCCCGGTCGCTCAGCACCAGCAGACCGGCACCATCGAGGACGGCCGCTTCGGCCGCGTCCACCAAGGCGTCCAGGGTGGTCACCATGACGCCGACGCCGTCGGCCGGGGTAAACAGGGTCGAGAGCGTCGTCGCCCGGATTGGACCTGCCAGGGCGGCCAGGGCGGCGAAGGTCCGCTCGTCGAGGACGGCGCTCGGGAGATGGATCACCCCCGCCGCCTCGGCCTCGACCACCAGCGGGTTGCGGCGCGGCCCGACGTGGGCGTCGAGGGCCATCACCTGCCGCTCCCGCAGCGAGTCGATGGCGGGGTTGGTGACCTGAGCGAAGCGTTGTCGGAAGTAGCTCGCCAGGGGCCTGACCCGCTCTGACAGGACCGCCAGGGGGGCATCGTCGCCCATCGACCAGGTTGGCTCCTTGGCCTCCCCGGCCATCGGCTGGACGATGAGCCGGATGTCCTCGGCGGTGTACCCGAAGGCGCGTTGCCGTGCCACCGTCGCCGTGTCGGCCTTCGGCCGGAGCGGCCTGCCGCCGGGACCGGTCGCCGCCGAGTCCGGAACGGCCGTCAGGTCGTGCTTCGCATCCGGGGCCGGGCCGGGGACGGCGGCCAGTTCCGGCTTGGCGGCCGGCAGGTCGAGGACGACACGGTGCTCGGCTAGCCAGGCGGCGTACGGGGCGCCGCCCGCCACCTCTACCTTGAGCTCGTCGTTCCGCAGCACCACGCCCCGCTCGGTGTCGACCAGGATCATCTGGCCGGGACCCAGGCGCCCCTTCTCGATCACGGTCGCCTGGTCCAGCGCGACGGTGCCCGCCTCGGACCCGGCGACGAAGATGCCGTCGTTCGTCAGGGCCCAGCGCAGCGGGCGCAGGCCGTTGCGGTCCAGCGTCGCCCCGGCCCGGACGCCGTCGCTGAAGGCCAGCGCGGCCGGCCCGTCCCACTGCTCCATCAGCCCGGCGTGGAAATCGTAGAAGGCGCGCAGGCCGGCCGGCATCCGGGGCAACTGCTCCCAGGGCTCGGGGACCAGCATCATCAGGGCGTGGGCCAGCGAGCGCCCACCGTGGTGGAGGAGTTCCAGCGTATTGTCGAGGCTGAGCGAGTCGCTGCCGGAGAGGCTGATCGCCGGGGCCAGGGCCCCGGCCGGGGTGCCGTCGGCGAAGGCTAGCGACGACTCACGGGCCCGCATCCAAGTCCTGTTGCCCTGGACGGTGTTGATCTCGCCGTTGTGGGCCAGGAACCGGAACGGCTGGGCCAGCTTCCAGGTCGGAAAGGTGTTGGTGCTGTACCGCTGGTGAAAAAGGGCGATCGCCGTCACATAGGACGGGTCGCGCAGGTCGGCGTAGAAGCGGGACAGGTCGGCCGGCAGACAGAAGCCCTTGTAGACCACCGTCCGGGCCGAGCACGACACGATCGCGCAGTCGCCCAGGGCATCATTTGCCCGCTCGGCCGCCTTGCGGGCCAGCAGCAGCGCCCGTTCGAAGGCGTCGCCGTCGAGGCCCTCCGGCCGCCGGACCAGGCACTGCTCGATCCGGGGCAGGCTGGCTAGCGCGGTCTGGCCGAGGACGGTCCGGTCGATCGGCACCTCGCGCCAGCCCAGGACCGCGATGCCCTGGCTAGCCATGCCGGCGTCGAGGGCGGCGCGGATCGCGGCGGCGGCGGCGTCATCCAAGGGTAGGAAGACCATCGCCACGCCGAGGTCACCCGGTACGACCGGTTCGGCCAGGGTCGCCGTCAGCAGGGCATGGGGGATCTGGGTCAGGACACCGGCGCCGTCGCCCGTCCGGGCGTCGGCGCCGACGCCACCCCGGTGGGTCAGGTTGTCCAGCCCGTCGAGGGCCCGGGCCAGGATGTCGTGCGACGCCTCCCCGGAGACCCGGACGACGAGGCCGACGCCGCAACTGTCCCGCTCGTAGGCCGGGTCCCAGAGGGGGGCAATCCGGGCGGCGTCCTCTCGCACCCCGGCGCGAACCGACATGCTGTCCTGAGTCATGGGGACGGACGAATCCGAGAGCCGGTCGAGATCCATACGGAGCTCCTTCGGTACGGGGTGTGAGGACGATCTGCGAGATCCGGCGAACGCGAGTGGTCGAGGCGGCGGGACGCCGATGCCAGGGCCGCCGTCCGGGACCCCGGCGATGGGGACCACGAACGACCGGCTCCGGTGCTCGCGCCGGGTCGGATGGGAGGGCGATGGGTCCCGGCCACCACCGGTGGCGGAGAAGTCCGGCGTCACGCGTGGACGCCGCGATGCCCGGCATCGGGCGGGGGTGGTCGGGGCCGCGATCGACGGCCGGGAGGGGAATGACGGGACGACATCGTCGCCGCGCCCACTCGTTTTGGCCCATCGTGAGGATGGCGTCGGCACGGGATCGGGCGCACCACGGCAGTTGGCCCGACCATGACCCCGTGCTCGCAGTCTATGCCCGCCGATCATGCCCGGGCCACGTACGCGTGCCCCGAATCACGTCTTGACCTTTTAGGCGCACCGCACATGACGACTCGTCGTCGTCGTGCGGCTCGCACGCTTCACCAAATCTGCCGGATGCCGCCACACTGAGCGAGATATCGTCCGTTCCACGTGCCGAGCGACCACGCGACGCCCCGTTCACGCGCCAGCTCCCCTCATCCGCTTACGGTCAGACTCCGCAGACCGTGGGACATCGATCGCACCTAGGGAGTGTAGTCGGGAGTCGAACTCGGACTGGGGGCAGAGATTTGCATACGTTCGAGAAGCTGGGTACGATACACGGGCGAATCGATTGGATCATGCGCCCAAAGTCCGTACGGCGGACCAGGGCGGCAGCACGTGGGGGACGAACGTGGGGCGAACGTGGTGAAGACGATCTTCGACCTCGGCGACACCCGGCAGGACCTGGGGGCCGGCGAGGCGGTCGCGGTGGTCGAGCGGGCCGGCGTCCAGGTGGTCGACCTCCAGTTCAGCGACATCGCCGGGGGCACCAAGGGGCTGACGATCCCGACCGCGATGCTCGATTTCGCCCTGGGTCACGGGTACCGGTTCGACGGCTCCGCCCTGACCGGAGGTGACCGTCACGCCGAATTAGACCTCTACCTGGTACCTGACCCCGCGACCCTTTCGGTCTTCCCGACCCCGGCCGGGTCGAACCGGGCCCGGCTGTACTGCTCGGTCCGGCGCCACGATGGCCGTCCCTTCCCCGGTGATCCCCGCACGACCCTCGAACGGACGCTCGGGGACGCCGCCGCCGCCGGGTTCGACATCCGGGTGGGGCTGGAGATGGAGTACTACCTGTTCCGGCGTCCCGGGCCGGAGTCCGGCGGCGCCCCGCTGTTGCACGGGGACGCGGCCGGCTACTTCGACGTTGGGGCCGAGGTCGTCGCCGGCACCCGGGACGAGATCGTGACCACCCTGCAGGCCCTCGGCGTCGGCGTCGGCGGCGCCCACCACGAGACCGGCCCCGGCCAGGAGGAACTGGACCTCCTGCCGGCGGGAGGGGTGGCGATGGCCGACCAGATCATGACCGTTCGCCAGGTGATCCGGTCGGTCGCGGCCCGGCGCGGCCTGCGGGCCACGTTCATGCCCAAGCCCCTGCCGGACGCCCCCGGCTCGGGGATGCACTTCCAGCAGCGCCTCTTCGGCTACCCCGGGGGGGAGGACCTGCTGAGGGATCGCACCGGCGGCGGGGACCACCTCAGCATCGCCGGGGGTCACTTCCTCGCCGGCCAACTGGCCCACGCCGCCGGGATGGCCGCGATCCTCTGCCCGACCGTCAACTCGTACAAGCGCTTGAACGCGGGCCACCGCGCCCCGCGCCATGCCCGCTGGGCCCGCGTCGGCGAGTCGGCCCTGATCCGGTCGCCGGCGATGGGCGACGACCAGCCCGGGATGCTCGAATTGCGGAGTCCGGACGCCACGGCCAACCCCTACCTCGCCCTGACCGTGGTCATCGCCGCCGCCCTCGACGGCATCCGGCGGGGGGAGTCGCCCCCCGAGGCCCTCGACGAGAGCCTGGTCGCCTATGACGACGCCGGCCTCGACCGCCTCGGCACCCCGCGGTTGCCGGAGAACCTAGGCGACGCCCTGGCCGCGCTGGCCGGCGACGACGTGGTCCGCAACGCCCTGGGCGACTACATCTTCGACCTCTTCTACACCCGGAAATGGGCAGAATGGTCCGACTACCGACGCCAGATCACGCCCTGGGAGCTTGCCCGCTATGCCGACCTGTGACGCCCGGCGCGGGTTGTGCGGCGCCCCCACGCCACCGATCGTGCACCCGGGTTACCCATGACGATCCGGGGCCACGGCGCCCGGCGAGTCTGCCCGGTCCGCGCTGGGCAAGCGTCCGGGAGACGACCAGCGTGACGTCGATGGGGACTTTGACCAGACGAAGCCCGGGCGCGGGCACGACGTCCCCGGGCACGATCACCGGGGCGCGGTTCGTCGCCGGCTGGCTCCGGGCCCGGGGACGACCGCCATGCCGATGATCTCCGTCCAGGACATCATCGGGCTCGCCCTACCCGCCGGCACGCGTGTCGTGGCCGGGAACGCCGGGCTCGGCCGCGAGGTCACCTGGGCCACGCGGCTCCGCCCGACCCCGCCCGCCTTCGGCCACCTCAGCGGGGGAGAGTTGGTCCTGCTCCCGGCCGGCGTGCTCGACCTGCTCGACGAGCGCCTGACCCTGGAGGGGGCAATCCACCAGTTGGCCAACTTCGCCGTCGCCGCGATCGGCTCGGCCGGCGAGATCGACGGCGGCGCCCGCCGGGCCGCCGACGAGACCGGGCTGCCCCTGCTCCAGATCCCTCCCGACGTCGACCTGGGCCAGGTCGAACGGGAGGCCGCCCGGGCCATCACCGAACGGCGCCGGGTCATCCAGCGACGGGGGCAGGACGCCGGGCACCGCCTGATGGAACTGGCGATCGCCGGGGAACCTCTGTCCCGGATGGTCAGCGGCCTGGCCGAGCTTTCCGGGCGGGCGGTCGCCCTTGAGGGCTACGACGGGCGCCTGCTGGCCTACCAGCCACCGCCGGCCCCGGCCGTGGCCCCGGACGCCGGGGTGGAGACCATCGGCCGCCTGCTGGCGGAGGGGCACCCGCGCCTGGGGGCCTGGCTACGCTCCACCGGGGCCAGCAGCTCGGCCGACCCGCCCGCCACCGTGATCGGCCTCGGCCGGTCCTGGGCCCGGACCGTCGCCCCCGTCATCGGCCGGGACGGTCTCCTGGGCAGCGTCTCCCTCCTGATGCCCCGGGGCACGGAGACGGCCGAAGACGCCGTCGTGGCCTCGCGAGGCGCGGCGGCCTGCGCGGTGGTCTTGGCCCGTGAGCACGCCGCCGCCAGCGTCCGGCGCGAGGTGGAACTCCACGTCCTGGACGAGGTCCTCGACGGCGCCCTGCGCAGCGAGGTCTCGC
>JBBJOE010000140.1:0-6908 GCA_037721765.1 Thermomicrobiales bacterium | reverse complement strand
TTGCGGATTCGCACCCGCGCCCAGCCGATTGCCGAACCAGCGGAGCTTCATACCCCACATGATACGGTTCTTGTCCCACCCACGTCTCGCCGTAGCGGGGACATATCGCGACAACCACGCTTGAGACGCCGTAGCCGTCTTGAACCGGGGTCCATCGTGGGCAGTCAGATGTGTGCCGCGCCTGGCGGCGGGGACCGGATCACGTCGTCCGGATCATCCTGGCGGCGTCCCCACCGGGCCGAGCGGCCCCTGCCCGGGCCCGGCTACCGGAGAGCCGGGCAGGGCGACCGGCGCGGTGGCCGACGGCACGACGGTCCAGGTCGGGACCGGTGTCCGGGTCGCTGCCGGGGCGGTCGTCGCGGGGGGAGTCGGGGTAAAGAGGACGTTCGTCGGCACCGCGTCCTCCTCCCAGTTCACCTCGACCCGGCGCTGGTCCGTGGTCCTGTTATAGGTCTCCAGGGCACCGAGGATGAGAAAGGCATTGTCCTGGCCGATGACGCCTTGTGGCAACGTGTAACAGCTCCCGTCAACGTAGTCGAGTTCCATGAACGCCACTCCGAAGTCCGGCCTGTCCTCGGGAACGATCACCCGCACTCGCTCGATCGCTCCCGAGAGGACATCGTCCTTGGCGATCTGGACATCGGGTTGCTGATAGCAGGTCCGGGCCGTCCCCGGGTCATCATCCCCCGACGTTGATAGGATGATCGTCAGCAAGACGCAGAGGACCAGTGCCCCGGCCACGAGCACCGCGTAGGCCGAGACCGGGCGCCCGCCGATCCGGTCGTCGAGCCGGGCCCGGATCCGGTCGAGCGGGGCCATGACCGTCCGGTTGTCCCCGATGGTCTCCCCCGGCTCGCCCGACGCTTCGGCACCGCTGGCACCGCCCCGCGCCGTCGTCCCGCCCGGGGCGGTGGTCGTCTGCTCCCGTCGCTGGTTGACATCGTCCGTGTCCGGCATCGATCGTCACGCTCCCCCGGCGGTCTCGCCCGCCCGTCCATCTGCCACTAGAGTGTAGGGTCCTCACACCTCCCTCACAATCCCGCAAATCGTGCCTTCCGGAATGGCACCCCACCCCGCATCTCCTCGCACCGGACGCCCCATGCCGGATGGCTCCCCGGTGCCATGGGGCGGTGCCGTCCACCTGGGTGGAGATACTGGCGTCACCGTCGGGCCCGCGGGGTGCCTGGGTATCCGACGACGGTGCGTCTCGTGTCCGGTGAATGGTCCCCACCTGCCGCGTCACCGGACCGGAGGTCGCCAATCCCGGCGACCATCCTCCCGGGCTCCGGGCGCCGGCACCGATCCAGTCAAGATGGCCCCCCGTGCCCGGGTGAAGAGACATCCGTGGCAAACCCGATGCCGTGGGAGCCGGTCGGTCCCCGGCGGGCGCTGGTACACTCTGCCCACGACATCGACTCGGGGCCAAACCGCTCCCGCGTCGTCCGCATCAACCCCGGATAGGTACATGGCCCGGTATTGCCCGCGCGACGGTGGTGAATTCGAAGACTGGGTCGAGACGTGCCCGGACTGCGGCGCGACCCTGGTGGCCGGTGCCCCGGCCGAGCGGACGCCTGTCCCGGCGACCGGCACGGCGGGTGGTGCCGGCGAGCGGATCGTGTTCTTGGCCAAGGTCGCGAACGAGCCGCTCGCCCAACTCTGGCGCCAGGTCTTGGCCGACAATGGCATCCGGGGCGTCGTCAAGCCGTCCGGGCCGGGATTCGGCGGCTGGGGATCGGCCGCCACGCTGGAACACGAGCTCCTGGTCCTCGAATCGACCCTGCCCCGCGCCCGCCGCATCCTGCACGAACTCCAACGGGGCGAGTTGGGCGGCATGGAGGAAGCGATGCCCGGCCTCTCCCGTCCCCTGCGCCGTCATCCCCAACGGCGCCCGATCTCCCGCCCGGCGTCTCGCCCACGCGAGTCCCCCACTTCCTGAACCCGCGGCTCCCCTCCCCTCCCCTGACTCAGGTCCCAGGCCATGTCGTCCGGATGCCGGGACAGGTGCGGACTGGAACCGGATATACGTCCCCGTCATCAGCCAGAGCGCGCCGCGGGCTCAGCACGACCCACCATCGGGGGCGACCCGCCGGGCCGCCAGGGGACCCATCATTGGTTCCCAATCGGATAGGTGATCTCGTAACCAGCCCCGCGCCGGGGGATCGTGATCGTCGCCACGTCACCGCTGGCCAAGCGCGATAGCCGGGCCAGGACGGGGACGTGCCGGACGGCACCCCCCGGCCACGGTGACACCTCGATGTCGAGCGGCCCGCCGTCCCCGTCGCCGCCCGGCACCTCCAGGTCGAGCATCCGGCCGCCCTCCCCCATCGCCAACGTGGCGGGCAGCCAGTCGCCGTCCGCACCGGACACCGTGTCCTCCCCGTCCGGCGCGGCCACAAATTGGAGCACGACCGCCGAGCGATCGTCGCTCAGGGCGATGCCGGTGGGGCGAAGTGGAATCTGGTCCGGCGCGACCAGGTCCGGCGCGGCCGGGGTTCTCTCGGCGGGGGGCATGCCCTCAGGCGCCTTTCGAGATCCGCATCTCGATCGTGGTCGCGCCATCGACCGACGTCACCGTGGGCGTCCCGGTCAGGCTGACCGACGTCGCCGGGTCCGGTCCGTCGGCGGCACCCAGGGCGTATCCCCAGGCGGTGAACCCGGGTGAGGCGTCGAGCAACCCGTCCAGGCGAACGCGGCGGAGCCCCGTCCCGTTGACGTCGATCTGGGCCAGCATATCCCCGGCAAGTTGGAACAGGACCTCACCGAGGTCGGCCCCCTGACCCCGGATCGGGACGGAGACGTCCGACCCCGGTTCTGGCCCGATCGTGCCATCTCCCCCCTCGCCCGCCGCCACCAGGGCCAGCGCCGTCAGGGCGGTCGTCATCGCTTCGTCGATGCTCCCGGCCCGCACCTCGAGCGTCGCCTCCCCGGCCGCGTCCCACGACCCAATCTTGTATGTCCCCCGCGTCTCCATCCGTTCGCTCCCCGTCCCGCACCAGGCGGGCACCCCTCGCCGATCGATCCCCGTCGCCGGAGCTGGTCCCAGGTCCTCGCCGCTCGCCGGCACATCCCCGGGCACCATAGCACCTCGCTGGCCATCGCCCGGTGGGCGGCCCGGACACGACGCCACCGTGCCGAATGCCCGCTCCCGTCCCCTCGCCGGCCCTTCGTCCCTACCCCGCCCCCACGCTGGTATGCTGGTTGCGCTCGTCGCTGGGCACGGGATCACGGGGCGCGGTGCCGGTGGTCGTCCGGGGACGGAGCGCCGCGACCATCAAGCCGTCTGGCCCGGCGTGCCGGCGACGCGAACTACCATGCCCGGTCGCGGGCCGGAGAGGGATACGAGATGGAGATCCGGGGAGTGGCACTCGTCCCGGCACTGAAGCGGACGATGAAAGAGTTCCGGGACGATGACCTCCCCGGCCTCGCCTCCGAGGTCGCCTACCACCTGCTGTTCTCGGTCGTCCCCCTGCTGATCTTCCTGACCTCCCTGTCGGCCTTCGCCAGCGAGGCGATCGGTATCAGCGACATCATGGGCAGCGTCAACGAGTGGCTGTTCGACAATGTCCCGGCCGGTTCCCGCGCCGACGTGCGCGAGACGATCGAGGGCATCCTCACGAACGAGTCCGGCAGCGTCCTCTCGATCGGTGGGGTCCTCGCCCTCTGGGGAGCCCGCAACGCGATGGCCTCCATTATGAAAGCCCTGAACACCACCTTCGACGTCGCCGAGGGGCGTCCCTGGTGGAAGAAACAGGCCATCGCCATGGGTCTGACCCTGGCGCTCGGGGTCGCGATCATCGGGTCCGGCGCCGCGCTCCTGCTCGGCTCGGGATTGGGCGAGACCTTCGCGGGCTGGGTGGGTCTGGACGAGGTCTTCGTGGCCGTCTGGGCGTGGGCACGGTGGCCGGTCATCCTGATCCTGGTCAGCGCAACATTGGTCTTCATCTACCGGGCCGGACCAAACGTCGATGTCCCGATGCGATGGCTCACGATCGGCGCCGTCGTCACCGTACTGCTCTGGATTGCCGCCTCCTTCGGGCTCACGCTGTACTTCCGCTACTTCGCCGGGTACGCAGAGGCCTACGGACCTCTCGGCGGGGTGTTGGCCTTCGTCTTCTGGCTCTACGTGATGAGTATGATCCTGCTCCTCGGCGGCGAGTTGAACGCCGTCTTGGCCAAGACCGAGGACGCCGGGATCGTCGCCACCGCCGCGGGGTCGCCACAGACCGGCGCCGCTTCGACCGATGCGACCGGGACCAGCGGTGAGGCGATCACCAGCGGCGACCGGGACCGGGAACGGAGACGCCTCGCGCTGACGCGACAGGCCCGGGTGGAGATGCCCCCGCCCGCCCGCCCACTCCCTCCGGTCGAGGAGCGCGGCGCTCACGAACGCCTGGAGGCCGAGGCGGACGACCGTCGTGACCGGCGCGGGGTCCGGACGCGCCTCGCACTCGCCGGCGCCGCCCTCGCCACCGTCCTCGGTGGTCTCATCGGTCGCATTCGCCGCTGAGCGGTGTTCCGGCGCCACGACGGTCTACCCGGGTGGACGGATCCCCACGTTACGGACCCGGTGGCCGGTTCCACGTGGAACGTTTTCCGCCGGGTGGACTGGCGTTCCGCACCGGACCGGAGGGCATAGTTTTCACCGTCACGATACCGTTCATCGAGTGGCTACCCAGGTGATGCGCCTCCTCCCCCGGAACACGCGGTTGACGAGCACGGTGACCCGCCTTCGTCGACCATGCCGGTCGTTGCGTCACCCTTGGGACCGGGCGGTCGCCCCGTGTTTGGGGCACCACCCGCGGCCCGTCTCATCTACCACCGGACCACGATCTGGCCCCACGATCCACGCGTCGCGCCCCTCGGATGATTCTTAGGACCGTGGGATACCCATGGTCCCTACGGCGAAAGGCCGCTCTCTGGCACGGTAGGCCCCAATCTCCTCGTCCTACGCGCGATGGACCGGCCCGCCAACTGGGACCGCCGGGACGATCTGGTATGCTCAGCCCGATCATCGAGAGGGACGCCGTCCGGGACGCTCCCGGCCCGCGACCCCTGGCGAAACCGAACTCCCCCGCCGCGCGTTCCAATCGGCGGAAAGGAGCGCTCGGTAATCGCCATGGATCTGACGATGCCCCCAATGGGACGAAACGTCGGTGTGTCTCTCGGGAGTGGTAGCGTGGCGTCCGATGACCGGGACCTCGTCAGCCGAGCCCGGGCCGGGGACCAGGCGGCCTTCACCGCGCTCTTCGAACAATTTCATGTCCCCATCTTGAATTACCTGACCCGGATGGTCTCCGACCGCGAGGTCGCCGAGGACCTGGCCCAGGACACGTTCATCAAGGCCTACAACGCCCTCCCCGCCACCCGCGACGACCTGCTCGTCAAGCCCTGGCTCTACCGCATCGCCACCAACACCGCCATCAGCTACCACCGCCGCCGCAAGATCATCCAGTGGCTCCCGTTCATCGGTGGCGACGAGGACCTCCACCCCTCGGGCGAGTCGGTCGAAGGCGCCGTCCTCGATCGCTACGATGTCGAGCGTGCCCTCGCCAAGTTACCCAAGCACTACGCCGCCGTCCTCCTCCTCCGTCACTACCAAGGTCTTTCCCTGGCCGAGACCGCCAAGGCCCTCGACATCACCGAGAACGCCGCCAAGCTGCGCCTCTTCCGGGCCCGGAAGGCGTTCGCCGGAGTCTATGGCACGCCGCCGGCGGAGGTGCCGTCGTGATCGGACACCATCAGGCCGAAGCGCTGGTCTCAGCCCGGCTCGACGGGCCCCTCGACCCTCCCACCGAACGCGAGCTGACCGCCCATCTGGCTACCTGCCCGGCGTGCCGCGACTTTGCGACCCGCTCCGAGTCCCTGGCCCGTGACCTCCGCGCCCTCCCCTTCCGGCCCGCCAGTCCGGCCGTCCGCCAGGCCGTCTACGCCCGGGTGGAGCGCGGCCATTCGCCCTGGGCCTGGCTCTCGCGAACCTTCCAATATGCCCCGGCCGTGGTCGCGGCCGCCGTCGCCCTGCTCGTGATCGGCTCGGTCCTCGGCGCTGTCGTGCCAGGCTTCCCGACGCGGGACGAGCCGGTCCGGATCGCCGCCCCGGTGGTCCAGACCGAGACGGCCGCCGCGATCGCCGCCGTCGCGACCCAGTCAGCGACGCCGACGGCGACCGTCGCCCCCACCGAAACCGCCCCTACCGCGATCGTTGCTACCACGACCGCACTCGCCGCGACGGCCATCGCCCCGGTCCCGACCGAGACCGTCGTCCCCCGTCCGACCCAGGCCACCGCCTCCGTCGCCGCCCCGACAGACGCGGGCGTCTCCGCCGCAACCGCTCCGGTCACCATTGGTGCCCCCACGGCGACCGGACCCACGGCCACTGCCACGGTCCCGTCTCCGACCGACGTTCCGGCGGCGACCGATATGCCGACCGTTCCCCTGACTGCCACCTCCGTCCCTCCCACCCTCACGCCCACGGTGGCGCCATCACCTGCCACATCCACCGTTACGCCACCGACGACGGCGGCGACCCGGCGCCCACTCAGGCCGACCGAGGAGCCATCCACGATGACCCCGGTCCCGCCGACCGCCACCCCGATGCCTCCGACCCCGACTCCTGTGCCACCTTCAGCCACGTCGATCCCTCCGACGGCGACAGTCGTCGTTCCGACCGCCACGGCGATCCCGCCCACCGCCATATCCCCCACGCCGGCGGCCATGCCTTCCACGGTGACCACCGACCCGACGAGTATCTTGATAATTGACATAATCAATACGCCGGTTCCCGAGACTACCTGGACAGCATCCCCGGACACGGTCGTGATCCAGATCGCCACCACGACGCCGGACCCGGGCGCGAACCTCCCCAGGACCAACACGCCCACCCTCGCCGCCGATGCCACCCTCGCCGCCGA
>JBBJOE010000139.1:0-6937 GCA_037721765.1 Thermomicrobiales bacterium | reverse complement strand
CGAACTGCTGACCGTCAGCCAGGCCGAGGTGCAGCCGACCTTCGAGGACGTCAAGGCCACGCTCGAAGAAGAGGCCGAGCCGATCCTTGAGCAGGTGTCCGCGATCGAGGGCTAGGGCCTCACGGGACTGGAGAGCTTGCCAGGGATGGTCATCCCTGCCCGCGGCGATCATCCGGACCCGTAGCGCCGGCAGTCATCGTAGCGAGACGAACAGGATCGCTACTGCCCAACGCACTCGGCCTCCGTTCGGGAATCCATCCCGACGGGGGCCGGGTGCGTTGCGGTCGGACGCCGGGTCTTGGTCACCGGGACGTGCCACCTTGGGACCAGGACGACCGCGCGGGTCGCCGCCCGATCCTTCCCGGACGCTCGATGCTGGACGTGGCAGCGCATGATCCACCAATCAACCGTGAGGGGAGCCACGCCGGGTGGGAACGAACGAGACGGGGCAGGTGGGCACCTGGCTGCTGGCCATCGACAGCTCGACCGAACAGGCCGGGGTGGCGCTGACGGACGGGGACCGGATGGCGGAGCTGGGCTGGCACGCCGGGCGCGACCAGAGCCGGACCCTACTGGCGGCCGTCGATGAGCTACTGGCCCTCCAGGGTCTCGCCTTGGCCGACCTGGCCGGGATCGTTGCCGCCACTGGGCCGGGCGCCTTCACCGCCCTACGGGTCGGGCTCGGCACCGCCAAGGGGCTCGCCTTCGCCCTCGGCCTGCCCCTCCTCGGCGTCTCCACCCTCGATGCCACCGCCTATCCCCTGACCAGCGCCGGGGTCGCCACCGTGGCCACTGTCGCCGCCGGCCGGGGCCGGGTCGTCTGGGCGCCATACGCGGCCGGCGCGGGGTCACCGCACGCCACGGCCGAACCGCGCAACGACACCCTGGCCGACCTGCTCCTAGCCCTGGACGCCCTGCCGGGTCGCCCGGTGGTCAGCGGCGACCTGCCACGCGAGATGGTCCGGGCCTTGGCCGAGCACGGGGCGAACGTGGTCCCCCCCGCCTTGCGCTGGCGCCGCCCGGCGACGCTCGCCGCCCTCGCCTGGGACCGCCTCGCGGCCGGCGAGCGCGATGACGCGGCGAGCCTGGCCCCCGTCTACCTGCACGGCTGACAGAGAGACTTGGAGTTGGTGTCGCGTTTCCGATGTGCGACTTCGGCCAACCACCCTCCGGAGAACAGTGTCGTGAGAATGATGTATCTAGATGAGTCTGGAGACCACGGCTTGACGAGGATCGATCCAAACTACCCGGTAGTCGTCCTCGGTGGGGTCATCGTCGATCGGGCCTATGCCCGGGACGTCATACTGACATGTCAATACCCGCGACGATCATTGCGTGCGATTCCTGGGTGATGGCTGGCAGAGCAGCAGACGATGGAACGCCACCATGAGTAACCCGCTGGAAATGAGCCTTTGTCATCGACAGTGTCGGTGCCAAGCGTCGCTGCATCCGCGAAGACCCTCCGGGCATGGGGCAAGCTGTCCCGCGATGGCGCTCCATCGCCTGCCTCCGCGGCGCGGCTCACCCCCCGGTTGTGAGGGCGTGGGCCCCCATGCTACGGTGGGGGGAGAATGGCCCCGGGCGTGCGTGGGGCGATGGCACGGCCAGCGTCGGGCCGATCTGGTCGAGACCCATCCGAAAGCAGAGTCCTGAGCGTGTACCGGATCGACCCGATGACGATGCCCGACGTGCCCGAGGTGAGTCGCGTCGAGGCACGCTGCTTCACGAACCCCTGGCCCCTGACCGCCTACCGGCGCGAATTGCGCCTTCCCGACCAGAACTACTACGTCGTCCTGCGCGACCTGGCCGACGACCACCCGCCCAGCCCCGCCGGGGACGACGGCGCCGCTTCCGGCCCGACCGGGGGGCCGGCATCGGCCCCGGCCGGGCTACTGGCGCGACTGCCGTTGCCGCTGCTGCCGTTCGGGCGGCGCCCTGAGCCGGCCGTCCGGATCGCGGGGTTCGCCGGGATGTGGGTCATCTACGACGAGGCCCACGTCACCACCATCGGGGTCGACCCGGCCTACCGGGGCCAGGGCCTGGGAGAAATGCTGCTGGTCCACCTCTTCGGGGCGGCGATCGGGCGGGGCGCGAAGTGGCTGACCCTGGAGGTCAGGGTCTCCAACGAGTCCGCCCTGGCGCTCTATCGCAAATACGGCTTCGAGGTCCACGGCACCCGGCCCCGCTACTACAGCGACAACAACGAGGACGCCCACGTGATGTGGTCGCCCTCCCTCCACGACACCGCCTACCTGGAGCGCTTCGCCGCCCTCCGGGACGCCGCCCGGGCCCGCCTGGGTAACCGGATCGCCCGGGGCGAGGAGCGGCTGGGCACGCTGGCAGCGACCGTGGGTGATGTCCACGTGGACCGGGGCGCGTAGGGTGGCGATGCGATCCCAGCGCCGGCTGGCCCCCATCACGCTCCCGCTTTCCGGCGCCGTGACCGTCTCGCGGTCCGGCGCCGCGCCAGGCCCGGCGACGCCCACGCTGGCCGCCCGGTGAACATCCTCGGCATCGAGACCTCGTGCGACGAGACCGCGGCG
Source organism: Thermomicrobiales bacterium (assembly GCA_037721765.1). Taxonomy (GTDB): domain Bacteria; phylum Chloroflexota; class Chloroflexia; order Thermomicrobiales; family UBA6265; genus JACCVE01. Next base: position 4,394 of record JBBJOE010000139.1, on the reverse strand, counting down.
GCCGTGGTCGCCGACGGCCGCCGGGTGCGCTCCAACGTGGTCGCCACCCAGATCGCGCTCCACCGCGCCCACGGCGGCGTGGTGCCCGAATTGGCGGCGCGAGGCCACGTCACCGCGATCATCCCCGTCATCGAGGCGGCGATGGGGGAGGCCGGGATCGGCAGGACCTCGATCGACGCGGTCGCCGTCACCGTCGGGCCCGGGCTGGCCGGGGCCCTGCTGGTCGGGATGAACGTCGCCAAGGCCCTGGCCTACGCCTGGCGCCTGCCGCTCGTGCCGGTCAATCACCTGGAGGCCCACCTCTACGCCAACTGGCTGGTCGAGCCGGAGCCCGGCCTCGCCCCGACGCCGCCGCCGGAGCTGCCCGCCATCTGCCTGTTGGTCTCCGGCGGCCACACCGAACTGATCGTGATCGAGGACCACGGCCGCTACCGGACCCTCGGCCGGACGCTCGACGACGCGGCCGGGGAAGCCTTCGACAAGGGCGCCAGGCTGCTCGGCCTGGGCTACCCCGGTGGCCCGGCCATCCAGGATGCGGCGGCGGGCGGCGAGCCGGAGCGGTTCACCCTGCCCCGGGCCTGGCTGGGCGGGTCGGACGACTTCAGCTTCTCGGGGCTCAAGACGGCCCTGCTGCGCCTTGTCGCCCCCTACCGCCTGCCGGACCCGCCCCGGCGTGGGGACGATGGCCCCTTCCCGGCCCACCGGCCACCGGTCCTGCTGCCCGGCACGCCCGTGGCCGACCTGGCGGCCGGCTTCCAGGCGGCGATCGTCGATGTCCTGGCGACCAAGCTGGCCCGGGCCGCCGTCCGGGAGGGGGCCAAGACCGTCCTCCTGGCCGGTGGGGTCGCGGCGAACCGGGCACTTCGGGAGCGCGTCGGGGCGGTGGTGGCGCGGGAGGCGGGCGACCTGCCCGTCCGGGTGCCGCCCCTCTCGCTCTGCACCGACAACGCGGCGATGATCGCCGGGGCCGCCTTCTACGCCCTGCGGCGGGGCGAGCAGGTCGGTTGGGAGGCCGAGGTCTCGCCCCGGCTGCCGTTGACGGAGTCGGTAGACGGTAGACGGTAGACGGTGGACGGTAGACGGTGGACGAAAGTGTTTACGGGACAGGGTGGCCACGCGTTGCCGGGTGCGGCGGGGAGCGGGAGGGTGTGATGACGGCGAGCATGGACGAGGACGCGGTCCGGGTCGTCCCGGACGGGGCCCGGGACGTGGCGATCCTGGCCGCGCGGGAGGCGGGGGCGATCCTGCGGGGCAAGCTGGACCAGCCGCGGGACATCCAGTTCAAGGGCGAGATCGACCTGGTGACCGACGCCGACCGGGCCGCCGAGGCCGTGATCGTCGCGCGCGTCCGCCGGGCATTCCCCGGTCATCGCCTGATCGGGGAGGAGGGCGCCAGGGGTGACCCGGGCGGGGCATCCTCTCCTTACGGCTGGGTGATCGACCCCCTCGACGGCACGACCAACTACGCCCACCGCTACCCCCACTTCGCGGTCTCGATCGGCCTGGAACGATCCGGCATCCCGGTCCTCGGCGTGGTCTACGACCCGATGCGGGACGAGTTGTTCGTGGGCGAGGCGGGGCTGGGATCGACCCTGAACGGGACGCCGATCCGGGTCTCGGCCGAGGCGGACCTGGCCCGGGCCCTGCTCGCGACCGGGTTCGCCTATGACCCGGCGCTCCGGGCGGAGGCCGAGGTCGTCTGGGCCGAGTTGCTCTTCCGGGCCCAGGGCGTCCGCCGGGATGGATCCGCCGCGCTCGACCTGTGCTGGGTGGCGGCCGGGCGGCTGGACGGGTTCTACGAGCGCCCCCTGCAACCCTGGGACATGGGCGCCGGGGCGGTGATCGTGACGGGGGCCGGGGGGACGATCGGCCGGTTCGACGGCTCCCCCTTCGAGCCCTACGGGGGCGAGATCATCGCCTCCAACGGCCACCTCCACGCCGCCCTGGCGGCGATCGTGGTCCGGCAGGGCATTGCCCAAGGCATGGCCCGGGGAATGGACCACAGTACCAGACCGTGAGCCGACTCCCGCCCTGGCCCCGGGGTAAGATGGTCCTGCCGACTCCCTGGCGCCAGGGAGGCTGGCCGTCCGATGAGGACCGATCACACGGATGGCAATGTTCGATTTGGAGTTCAGTGAACGGTCGGCGGAAGAGCGAAGGCGCTATACGTCGCGCCTGCAGCGGCGTGTCAAGGCCCGGGTCACCTCCGAGCTGGGCATCGACATGGTGGCCGAGGGGATCGATCGCCAGATCGCGATGGTCCTCCAGCACACCATCGAGTCGACCAATGCCCGGCGAGCCACGTTCTTTCGCCCCATCGCCCGGGCCAAGCGCTGGCAGACGGTCACGGTGCTGGAGGACGGCGGGTTTCACTATGGTCTGATCGCGCCGGAGAGCGTCCCGCTGGCGATGCTGGCGGTGGGGGACCGGGAGCCGGTCCTGATCGGCCCAGAGCATGATGCTCATCTCCCCTTCGCGATGCCCGAGGCCCCGGGGTTCACGTCCTACGTGGCCATGCCCCTGATCGTGGGCGATCAGGTGGTCGGGGTGATCGAGGTGATCGATCTGGGGGAGCCGAAGCAGCTCGGCCGGGCGGTCGAGAACCTGCGGTCCACCTTCGATGACCTCGGCAGCGAACTCGCCAACGAGACGTTGCTGGAGACCCAGGGCAGCGCTACCCTGCCGACCCGCCACGACCTGACCGACGAGACGGTCCTCGACCTGGTCCTCCACCCGCCGGTCGACGAGGACGCCACCTTCACGGTCTCGCCGGACGAGTGGGCGATCCTGATGCACCTCGATGGAGAGCGCAACATCCTCGGCATCGCCCGGGCGGCTCACCTGCCCCGCGAAGAGGTCGTCCAACGCGCCGCCCGCCTGCTGGAGCGCGGCCTGATCCGCATCGGCCGCGAGAACCGCCGCCGGTAGGCCGCCCGCGCCTCGCGGCCGGGTGAGTCATGGGGTCACCGGGGTGATCGGGGCGACCGCGCCACGGGGAATGGACGTCCCGTCGCCGCGCTCGGACCGGCCCCGGCCCACCGCCGCGACGGCCGCCTCGCCCCGGAACAATCTTGGTGATGCACCTCACGGTTAACCCATCCTGGCTCAGCGGGTGGAAGGAGAGTGAGGGGTCGTACTTGACTGGGTGCGACAGACGCCTCGACCCGTGGAGAATCACCCCTACCGGTACGTTCGTAAGCAGACCTGATGACACGATTGGCACGGATGTTCACGGTATTCGCATTGGCGCCGGTGGCGCTGGGCGGCCTGGCGAGCGCGTCGGCGAGCCACGGCCGCGACGGTGGCGGCAGCTACGGTGACGACGGCGGCAGCTACGGCGGCTATGACGACCGCGATCGCGACGATGACGGCGGCTACGGCGATCGCGACCGCGATGGCGACCGCAACGATGGCCGGGCCGTCTCCTACATCAATCCGGACATCGGCGCCGCGACCGAGAACCGTGACGTCAACCGCAACTCCAGCCGCTTCGCTCCTGACCAGTATGACAACCAGCAGTTCAGCGATCCGGGCACCGCGGACCGCAATGTTCACAACGACGCCTGCTTCCTCGACCACCGTGGCAACAAGGTCGACGGACCGGCTTCCTTCCAGTCCTTCGGCGCCGGCGTCATCAGCGCCTGTCCGGACCCGGGCGGCGCTGGCCCCGAGTTCTCCCGTTTGACCGACTCTAACGGTGACGGCCGGATGGACCTCTGCTTCCAGAGCGCCTACCAGACGACCGGCAAGGCTGGTGACTTCGAGTTCCACGCCCGGTTGAATAACACCACGACCACCGGTACTCAGACCGTCGTCTGGTGCTCCGATGACGACCGGAACGGGTGTGGTGACGAGCGCAATTCCAGCACGATCAAGATCAACTGGACCCGCTAGAGCCGATCCGGTGACCATCACGACCTGATCGCGGGACACCCCCGCGGATGGTTTCAGACGACGGGGCGGCGGGTTTACCTGCCGCCCCGTCGTCATACCCACCACGATGGCGGGTCGTCGCTGCCCTCAATGTCACCGGCACGAGACCCATCGCCGCGTACCACGGATCCAGCGTCACCGCCGGGCCGAAGGGCGGCGTCGCGGGAGTGGTACGTCAGGATCGCTGACGGATTGCTCGCACCCGATGCCACCTGTTCGGGACGCCGACCCACGCCGGGGTGGACCGCGACGGGGCGGCGATCACCCACGTGCCGGACACCGGACCTTGGTCCCCTGGCCCGGCGCCCCCCTCCCGTCTAAGCTGGATGGCATGCGGGCCGTACCGCGGTCCGAATCAGCGTCGGCCGTGGGTCCGGAAGGGCTCCCCGGGGACGATCAGCGACTCGCCCGGGTTGGGTTCGCCCTGACCAGCCCGCCCCGTGTGGCCACCTCGCACGGCG
>JBBJOE010000138.1:0-6940 GCA_037721765.1 Thermomicrobiales bacterium | reverse complement strand
GACGAGATGTTCGAGCGAGGCAACGACCTCGTCCTCGACGAGGGCGACGCGCTCTTCGAGACGCTGGCGACCCTCGACGCGGCGCGCGCCACGCGCCCGATCGGCGTGGGTGGCGCCAGCATTGCCGCCCTGACCCATCACCTCTGGACGATGCTGGATCAACTCAATCGTTCCGGCGGCCCCGAAGCTCCCGCCCCCACCGACTGGGGGGCCAGTTGGCATCTCCCGTGTATCAAGGACGAGTCCGACTGGCAAACGCTCGTCGCTGACCTTCGCCAGTCGTTCGGCACCCTGCGTGGCGTCGCCGCGACGACCGAACGCTGGGAGCCCCCGTGGGTGCACGGCGCCCTGGCACTGGTCGCCCACGCCAGCTACCACATCGGCGAGGTCCGCCGCTCCCTCGCCGTCATCCGGGAGGCCGGCCCAGGCACGCCCTGATCCCGGCCCGGATCGGCTGGTCCGGGGCCGGACGGGCCCGCGACGGGCCGGACGCTGGGGGCAGCACACCTACGGTCGCCGAGGCGTGATGGCACCGGGTATGGAGTAGGCGAGCGTCAGGACGGAAGAGTCGGCGCTGCCGGTTGACCGTGGTACCCGGCCATGGCCCGGTCCACCGCCGAGATCGCCTGCTGGGCGTCCGTGCCCAGGAACGTTCCCGCGATCTCGCCCTGGAGGGCGGGCTTTGTCCCGAAGATCGACCCGCCGTATCCGATCGACATCGCCCGCGAGTCCGCGCCGGTCGTGGTCTGGGCCCGTCCCAGGACCCGGGCCGCTTCGGCCAGGTTGCGAGCCCCCGCGAGCGTCGACGCGCTCAACAGCACCATCGGCGGGTCGACGTTGCGGATCGTCTGGACCAGGTCGTCCAGCGGCATGTTGGCCCCGAGGTAGACGATGCTGTAGCCGCGCCGCGAGAGGAACAGGCAGATCAGCAGTAGGCCGACCTCGTGCATTTCCCCCTCGACGCAGGCGGCGACGATCGGGCCTCGGCCGGCCTCCGGCCGCGACAGGTTGAACAGCGTCCCGATCTTCCGCATCACGTAGTGACTGGAATAGTGCTCGGCGCTGATCCCGACCTCGCCCCGCGCCCACCGCTCCCCGATCTCGGTCAGCACCGGCTGCAACACCTGCAGGCAGACCGATTCGACCCCGCCGATCGCCAGCGCCTCCTCGACGATCGGCTCCGCCGTCACCGCGTCGAAGGCCACCAGGGCGTCCGCGATCTCGGGCACGAAGCGAGCCAGGGGCGATGTTGGGGTGTCCTCACCCTCGCGTCGGCCGCCCTGGCCAGACGCTCCGTTCGCGGGATGCCCCGGGGCCGGGCGCGGGGCGATCTGGCCCTGCTCCTGGCGATGGAGCTGGATCGCCTGGCTGATCGTCATGCCCTCGTCCGTCCGCTCGCGCAGCCAGCGGATCAGGGCGATGTCTCGCTCCGAGTAGAGGCGGTGGTTGCCCTCCGTCCGGATCGGGTTGGGTATGCCATAGCGACGCTCCCAAGCCCGGAACGTGTCGGCCGGGACGCCGGTGCGCTGCACCACCGCCCGCGTGTTATACACTGCGTCTACCTTCAATCGGTCGAGAACGACCACCGCGCACGTACCTCCTGGGCGGCACTATAGGCTCGTGTCCACCGTACTGCAATATTCTGCACAACAATCGCCCCGGATCCGTGCGGTCTGGCGAGCGGTCTCTAGGACCCGGCGCCCGGCAGCGCCGGGTCTGTCGGGCGGTCCCTCCCGGGCCCCCGGGCCGTGGCTTGCCCTCCTGCTCGTCGTGGTGGCCTTGGCCGCCTGCGGCGACGAGGGGGACCGGCGCTTCGCGACCGACGACCAGCCGTCGTTCGTCGCCGGTTCACCGACCCCCGCCCCGACGCTGACCCCCCCACCGACCGCGACCCCCGCTACGCCGGACGCCTCCCCGGGATCGCTCCTGGCGCCCGCCGGCGGTGCGCCGGAGTTCACCTTCGTGTTCGGCGGCGCGGTCTGGTCCGCGGCGCCGGCCGAGGACCGTGTCTCGCGGAGTCTCGACCCTCTTCCCGGTGAGGTTCTCGCTGCCGACCAGCATGGCCCATCGGGCGCGTTGGCGATGGTCCTGGGCGACACGGCCGGGGTCTCGCTGGTCATCGTCGACGCCGGGGGCACCGTCCGCACCGGCACCCCGGACCTCGCCGCCGTCCTCGACCGTCTCGCCCCGGGGGCTCGCCCCGTCTCGATCGACTGGTCGGCGGCGGCCGATCGCCTCCTCCTCGCGACCGTCGGCGGGGGCGTGCTGGAGATCCCGCTCGCCGGGGATCCGGCCGTGCTGCTGGCCCCCACGCTGGTCCCCTTCCCGGTCGAGGCCCGCTGGGACCCCTCCGGGGCCGTCGTCGCCGTCGTCGCCCGGGAGGAGGCCGGGGGGCCAGCCCGGCTCTACGTGGTCAAGCCGCGCGGCGGGGCCACCGACCTCGTCGCCGTCGCCCCGACCGGTCGGGACCCCGGTCGCTCCGTCGTCGCCGTCGAGTGGGTCGAGCCCGGCGACACCCTGGTCTATCTGGAGGGGATCACCGGGGGCGGCAACGGGCGGGACCTCTTCGCCGTTCGCCCGTCCGGGGCCGACCGGCGATTGCTGGCCACCGCCGGCCAGATCGCTCCCGCCGCCGGGGTGACCGCCGTCCTCCCCTCGCCGGGCGGTGCGTCCGTCGCGTTCACGATCCACGAGCCTGACGCGGAGGGGCCGGGATTCAACACGCTCTGGGTCCGATCCGTCGGCAGCGAGACCCTGGTCGAGATCCCCCTGAGCGCGGGCGAGCGCCTGGCGAGCTTCGGCTGGACCGCCTCTGGCCTGGTTTGGCAGACCGAACTTCTCACCCCCGAGGGCGCGTCCGCCGGCGGCGCCCGCCTCTACGTCATGGGTGGCGACCTCCGTCCACGCCTGTTCGCCGAGATTCTCGCCCCCGGTGCGACGCCGGTCGCTTCCCCCGAAACAGTCCCGGGTGCCTCCCCCGTGGCGTCCCCCCCACCACCACCGCCCGCCTGATCTCCCCCGAGATGTCCACGTCGGGAGGTCGCGGTCGCGAAGGACGCGGGGACACCAGGTCCTCTCCTGCCGAATACGTCGTCCCTACGGCATGAACCTTCGTCGAGACGAGCGGATCGCTGGAACGACCGCAAGCTCGTAGGACAACACCTCGTAGCCTCCCGCCATGGCCGGTGCACGCGCCACGCCATCGCCGCCGGTCGAGACCGGCGGCCCGTTCACCCTCCGTGTTGCCAGGCGACCCGTCCCCCCGGGCTCACACCCGGCGACCCGACTATCCGCGCTCGGGCCCGCGGGTACGGCCCCCCGGGGACGTTACCCCGCCCCGTTCGGGATCTCCTCGGCGTCGAAGACGTTCTTGATCGCCGCGATCCGCCGGTCGTCCTCCGCCATCGCCGCCTCCCCCGACCAGGGGATCTCCGGCGCCGCCATCGCCGCCGCGTCCGGGTGATCGGTCTCGCCGGGGACGCCCGGCGCGGGTGTCGGCCCCCCGTCATACCCCGGTTCGATCGTCGTCTCGCGGGCCGCTCTGGGCTCCTCCGGTGCTGGCCGCCGGACGGCAGGCCGGGCGCGGGCTGCGGACGGGGTCGCCGCCGGGATCACCACGTCGCCCCGCATGACGCAGGTGACCTGGACCGTCTGCCGGATCAGCGCCGAGATCACGTCCTCGACGATGACTCGCACCTCGTCAGAGTTGAGCCGGTTCCGGTGGAAGTCATAGGCCGCCACCAGCGTCACCTGCCCGCCCTCGATCGCCACCGGGTCAATCGAGGACAGCAGCGCCTCGATCCGCCGGTTCTTCGCCTTCACATCGAGCCGGATCCGGGGCCACAATTCGACCAGCGTCTCCACGGAGACCGCTCCCCCGGCGGCCACCGCACCGGACGACGCGGCCTCCGGGATCGCGGACGGCACGGCGGCCGGCCCCGTGCGATCCGCCTCGACCGGCCCGCCTTCGTCGCTCGCCGTCGCGGGGGTCTCCCGGATCGATCGCGCCGGAACGGATGCCACGGCCGATAGCGCTTCCGGGGCGGGACCAGCCGCCGGCACCGGTGCCCCCCGGACCCGATCCCGTAACGACGGCCCCGGCGGCCGCGTCGCCTGGGGAGGGGAACCGGCGCCGGGGTCCCGGTCCACCGCCACCGTGGCCGGGGCGCCAGCGGCCATTGTCTCGCCCGCACCCGTCCCCTGGCCCGGCCGGGCGCGCGGCGTGGCCGTCGTGGGAATGACCGTCGCCGCCGGGCCGGCCACGGCCGCTCCCTGCCCATACAGGACGGCATCGACCAGGGCCAGCTCCAGCGGCAGGTGGGCGATCGGCGCGTGGCGGATGCGCTGGTCCGCCTCGGAGAACAACCGGGCGTGTGCCGCCAGGTCGGCCAGGCTGAAGAGTTTGGCGATCTCCCGGGCCCGGTCGTCGGCGTCCGGCGAGCCCCCGGCCCGCTCGTGCAGCAGGATCCGCAAGTAGGCGACGAACTGCCGGTTCAGCTGGCGCGGGTCTTCCCCCGCCTCGACCGCCTGGTTGACCGCCACCAGGGCCCGGCGGGCGTCGTGGGCCGCCAGGGCCTCGGCCATCTCCTCGATCCGGTCGTTGCGGCTGATCCCCAGCAGCGCCCGGACCGCCTCGACCGTGATCTCGGGCGACGGCCCACCCGGCGCGGCCCCCGGCCCGGCGGCCGGATCGGGCGTCGCCTCGTAGACCGCGAGTTGGTCGAGCAGGCCGATCGCGTCCCGCAGGCTGCCCGTCCCCGCCCGGGCCACCGCCTGCAGGGCCTCCTCGGTGATCGTCAATCCCTCCGCCCGGGCCACCGTCGCCAGCCGTGCCACCATCGGCTCCAGACCGATCCGGCGAAAGTCGAACCGCTGGCAGCGGGAGACGATGGTCTGGAGGAGTTCCTCGGGGTCCGTCGTCGCCAGGACGAACTTCGTGTGCCCGGGAGGCTCTTCCAGCGTCTTCAGGAAGGCATTGGCCGCCGCCCCGGTGATCTGGTGGGCCTCGTCGATGATGTAGAACTTGGTCCGCAGGTGGGTCGGGGCGTACTTGACCCGCTCCCGGAGTTCCCGGATGTCGTCGATGCCCCGGTTGCTGGCCGCGTCGATCTCGACCACGTCGGTCGTCGCGTTGGCCGCGATCGCGACGCAGTTGGCACAGACCCCGCATGGCCGCGCCGCCGGGTCCGGATCGAGACAGTTGACCGCCTTCGCGAGCAGCCGGGCCGTGGTCGTCTTGCCGGTCCCGCGCGGGCCGCAAAACAGGTAGGCGTGGCCGAGCCGGTCCCGCGCGATCGCGTTCCGCAGCGTCCGGACGATGACCTCCTGACCGACCAGTTCGTCCTCCGCGAACGTCGCCGGCCGGTACTTCCGGTACAATGACCGCGTCTGGCTGCCGCCCTGGATGGTCGCCGCGTTTGGCGCGGCCGGGGCGACGGGCGCGGCGGTAGGACTCGTCGCCGGGGTGACGGCGGGTATCTCGTCGCCGAACAGGGAAGGGGCGATCATAGGGGGCTCTCCGGCCAACGGCTCGCCGCCGCGTCCGATTCCGAATCCGATGGTGTCATTGTCCGTACATCGCCCGGCCAGTATATCGGCCCGCCTCAAACCCGTCCAAACCCCACCCCCTAACTCACGTCTATCCTCTGCCGCCTGCCGCCTGCCGCCTGCCGCCTGCCGCCTGCCGCCTGCCGCCTGCCGCCTACGTCCCGGAGACGAGCTGCCACCATGGGCACCCTCTACGTGGTCGCTACCCCGATCGGCAACCGGGCCGACATCTCCGGGCGGGCCATCAGCACCCTGCGCCAGGTCTCGTTGATCGCCGCCGAGGACACCCGGCACACCGGCCAGTTCCTCAAGCACCTCGGCATCGACCGCCCCCTCCTCAGTTATCACGCGTTCAATGAGCGGGGCCGTCGCGATCGCCTCCTCGCTGCCCTGGCCGAGGGCGATGTCGCCCTGGTCAGCGACGCCGGCACTCCCGGCATCTCCGACCCCGGCCACGACCTCGTCAACGCCGCCCACGAGGCCGGCTTCCCCGTCTCCCCGATCCCCGGCCCTTCCGCCCTGATCGCGGCGGTCGCCGCCTCCGGCCTGGTGCCCGGCCCGTTCTTCATGCTCGGATTCCTCCCCGTCCGGGGCCCGGAGCGCACCTCGGCCCTGGCCCGGGCCGCCGCCTCCGCCTCACCGGTCGTCCTCTTCGAGGCCGCCCCCCGCCTGGTCCGCACCCTGGGGGACATCCTCGCCGCGCTGGGAGATCGCCAGGTCGCCGTCGCCCGGGAGATGACCAAGCTGCACGAGGAGATCGCCCGTGGTACCGTGAGCGCGATGCGGGCCCGGTACGCCGGGGCGGCCGCGCGGGGCGAACTGGTGCTCGTCGTCGGAGCGCCGCTCGATGGCGGGTTCGCGGCCGGCGATGTCCGGGCCACCCTCCGGGCCCTGCTCGCCGGCGGCCACGGCCCCAGCCAGGCCGCGCGGGAAGCGGCCGCCCTCTTCGATATCCCCCGCGGCGAACTCTACGCCCTGGCCCGGGACGTCGCCGCCGAGCCCCCCGCCCCGGCCACGGGACACGAGGCGGACCAAGGGGCAGGAGATGGGCAAGGGCCGGACTCGGGGCCGGACGGCGCGGCATCGACGGACGAGGCCATCGACGATCGAGAAGGACGGTGACCATGGGGACCTGGCGACACCGCTCGTTTGCCAAGGTGGAGCACCTGCTGGCCTTCGTCAACGCCGAGGCGATGCGGGCCGAGCAGTTCAAAGTCGTCTCCGCGCGCGATAGCCGGGGCGGGCCCGTCTTCGTCCTCCTCTTCGAGCAGCCGGAACCGGTCGGCGGTGCCGGCAAGACCATCGTCGAGGCCGAGTTGCTCCCCGTCGTCGAGGCCGTCGAGCAGGCAGATGCCGCCGACGCCATCACCCAAGCCGAAGAGATCATCCACCG
>JBBJOE010000137.1:0-6957 GCA_037721765.1 Thermomicrobiales bacterium | reverse complement strand
AGAGGACAGCCGGGGCCAGGATCGACGCCTTTCTCGCCTTGCCTGACCCGGAGAATGCCAGTTGGCTCTCGGCCAATTGGGATCGCTTGCGATCCGGTGACCTGGCGCTGGAGGACCTGCCGTGAGCCATCACCCCGACACGCCAACGTCGGTGATCAGCGTCGAAGATGTGACTCACCGCTTTCGGTCGGTCACGGCGTTGCACGATTTCTCCTGCGCCGTCGGTCCGGGAATCACCGGCTTGCTCGGGCCGAATGGCGCGGGCAAGACGACCCTGATGCGCCTCCTGACCGGCATCTACACCCTCCAGTCTGGGGAGATCCGCATCGACGGGCAACCACTCTCCAGCCCGCGGAGGCGGGACGCTACCGCCTCCCAGGTCGGGTATCTACCGCAGACGTTCGGCATCTATGGCAATTTCACATTGCGAGAATTCGTTACCTATTTCAGTATCCTCCGCGGGGTGCCCGCGTCCGACCTCGATGCTGCCGTGGGCGACGCCCTGATACGAGTCGATCTCCACCAGCGCGCGGGTGACCGGATGCGCTCGCTCTCCGGCGGCATGCTGCGCCGCGCCGGGATCGCCCAAGCCATCTCCCACCGCCCGGGCGTGCTCATCCTCGACGAGCCGACCGCCGGCCTGGACCCGGACCAACGCTACCGCCTGCGCGAGACCCTGCGTGATCTCGCTTCCGACACCGCCGTGCTCATCAGTACGCACCTCGCCGAGGACATCGCCGTCGAAGGCGGCGATGTCCTGGTCATGAACGGCGGGCAGCTCCGGTTCAGCGGCACCGTGCGTGATCTTGCCGCCCTGTCCGGCCGCGCTGAAGCCCGCGAGAATGACATGCGCAGTCCGGTCGAGAAGGGCTATTCGGTCGCGCAGACCCTGCCCGCGGTGCGGCGGGCGTCGGCCGCCGCCACCTGACATGACGGGTATCCACGACCGTGCGGCCTGGCTCCGTTTTCTCCCGCTCTATCTCCCGAGCCGCTTCATTGTCCCGACGTGCGCGGGCGTCCTCACCCTGGTCGGGACGACGACTCTTTGGGCATCACAGGTGGCTCCATCGCTCCCTGATCCCATCGATCGGGAGATGGTCCAGCGCAACCTGATCACGATCACCGCGGTCATATCCGCTGCCGCTGTCGCGATCACGCTTCGTTCTCCGTGGGCAGAGATGGATGAGGCCTACGGTCGCACCGTACGACGTGTACGGCTCGCGACCTTCCTGCTGACGGCTGGTCTCCTGACAATGGCGATGCTCGCACTCGGCCCGGAATGGGAATCGCCGGGAGCGGGGGTGATGCTGGCGAGAGGGTTCCTCGGTTGGCTCGGCATCACCCTCATCGCGCGACAGGTGCTCGGTGACAGCCGGGGATGGTGGGTGAGCATCGCCTGGGCAGGACTTTCGGTGGTCGCGGGCGACTCGTGGCGCGTCCACTATCCCCCTTGGGCATGGTCGATGCAGGCGGCAGGGCATCCCTGGGCACGGCTCCTCTCGATCATGTTCCTCCTCATCGGGATCGGAACGTTGATCCGATCACCGATCCGCCTGCGCGATGGTGATGGCTAGACCACATGGTCAAGCGTCTCTATCTGGGTGGCTAGGGGACGGGACCGGCAGTCAGCGGGCGGCGGGACCGGGGCCGGGCTGGTCCGGTCCGAGTCGTCCCGGTTTGACGGCCCTCGCCGGAGCCGCTATCCTTTGGGAAGCATAGCTTTCGGGGTGAGGTGAGGTCGGCGCACTGGTCGACCGAGTCCTGACCGGCGGTGATAGCCCGCGAGCCGACGCGATCCGCGTTGGCATGAACCGGTGGAAACCCGGTGCCGACGGTACAGTCCGGATGGGAGAAGGCGTGCGGTTTGCCACGGGCTTCGTCCCGCTGGCGTTGCCGTGCATTGTCCGATCCCACGAACCACACGACCCCCCGGTAGCCTTCGCTGCCGGGGATTTTTGCGTCTGTGAGGAGGTCGGGTGGGACGCGTTGGACCGGGACGGGTGCCGACGAAGCGAAGCGGGGGAGAGCGCGGCGCGACAGCGACGGCGCCCGAGCATGACGCCGCGTTGGCCGGCGGCCAGCGACCACGCCGGCGGCCGGTGACCACGCTGGTGCCGTGGGCAGGGGCATGGAGGTGATCGCGATCGACGCATTCGCGGTCATGGCGCGGAAGGTGGCCTACGCCCTGCTGGTGATCCTCGGCGTGGCGACATTCGCGTTCGCCCTCGGGCACCTCAGCGGTGATCCGGTCGACGCCATGGCGCCGCCCGACGCCTCGGCGGCCGCCCGCGAGGCGCTGCGGCGGCGTCTCGGCCTCGACGACCCGATCGTGACCCAATACGGCCTGTTCCTCGGGCGGGTCGCGCGGGGGGACCTGGGTGAATCATGGGGGCAGCGGCGACCCGCCCTCGATGCGGCCCTCGATCGCCTGCCCGCGACGTTGGCCCTGACGGGCGCCGCGATGGGCCTGGCGCTCGCGGTCGGGGTTCCCCTCGGCCTGGCAAGCGGTGGCCGGAGCCGGGGACCGCTGCGACCCCTCGCGTCGGTCGTCATCCTGGTCGGCCAGGCCGTGCCGGCGTTCTGGTTCGGGTCGGTCCTTATCCTCGCCTTCGCCGTCGAGCGGCGGTGGTTCCCGGCCTCCGGCCTCGACGGCCCCCGGTCGCTGGTGTTGCCTGCCGTCGCCCTCGGTCTCTATCCCGCCGCGATGATCGTTCGACTCCTCTCGGTGACCCTGGCCGATGTCCGGGACCAGGACTGGGTGAGGACGGCGCGGGGGAAGGGCTTGCGGGAGCGGGTGATCGTCGCTCGCCACATGGCGCCCGCCATCGCCGCGCCGGTCCTGGCCTTCCTGGGCGTCCAACTCGGGTTCCTCGTCGGGGGCGCCGTGGTGGTCGAGGCGGTGTTCGCCTATCCCGGCCTGGGGCGCCTGGCCCTGGGCGCCGTCCAGGACCGCGACATCCCGCTGATCCAGGCCGTGGTGGTGGTGGTCGGGACGTTGACCGTGTTGTCCTCGACCGCCGCCGACCTGCTGGGAGGATCGATCGACCCCCGGGCGGGCGATCGGCGCTCGGCATCGGCCGGGGCGTCGACGTGGTGATCGTGGGGAGCATCGGCGGTGATGGCCGTGCGCACGCGGGTCAAGAGGCGGGCCCCCCGGCTCGCCCAGCGCCCGATGGCACCCGCCCCTCGCGTCGGATCATCCCCTGGTCTGGCGGCGTGGCGTTGGGCCTCGCCGTCGGATTGGTCGGGCTAGCGGTCTTCGGTCCCGGGCTGGGCGGCTCTGGTTCGGCGTCGCAGGACCTCGCCGGTCGACTGGCCCCGCCGGCCTGGGCCGACGGGTCGGCCGCCCACCCGCTGGGGACCGACGGGCTGGGACGGGACGTGCTGGCCCGGATCGCGGTCGGGGCCCGGACATCGTTGCTGGTCGCGGTCGCGGCCACGGTCGGGGCCGGGATCATCGGGGTCGGGCTGGGGGTGATTGCCGGGGTCGTTGGCGGGATGGCGGACCGGGTCATCTCGTGGCTGGCCGACGTCCAGCTGGCGCTGCCCTTCGTCTTGGTCGCGATCGCCGTCGCGGCCACGGTGGGGACGGGAACCTGGCAGGTGGTGGTGGTGCTGGCGGTGACGGGATGGGTGGCCTATGCCCGGGTGGTCCGGGCGGCGGCGCGGGCGATCCGCCGGGCCCCCTACATCGAGGCGGCGACGGCTCTCGGGGCATCGCGGGGACAGGTCATCAGACGCCATGTCTTGCCGAACCTAGCCGCGCCGGTCGTCGCGATCGGGGGGCAGCAGGTGGCGGGGATGATCCTCTACGAGGCCGGATTGAGCTATCTCGGGCTCGGCGTCCCTCGGGAGTCGATAAGCTGGGGCAGCCTGATCGCCGACGCGGGCGAGGCACCGGCCTCCGCCTGGTGGTTGACGGTCTTTCCCGGGGTGATGCTGGGGCTGGCAGTCCTGTCCGCCAACCTGCTCGGCAACTGGTGGTTGCGGTCTCTCACCCGCGGGGAGACGGGGGCCGGATGGCTCCGATCCGGGCGGATCGTCAGAACGTGACCTCACGACACGATGCCAACGCGAAACGATGTCCATGCGACACGATGAACGAATTGACTTGAAAGGACGCGACCCCTTGACACGCGCGATCACACACTCCACCGGACACGACATGCTCCCGGAATCCGGTCACGCTCCGCGTCCCGGCGACCAGAGCACGGGGCGGGACGCCCTGCCCTTCGAGTTGATGACCCGCCGGGGGCTCCTCGGCGGACTGGGGGCGGCCGCGGCCCTGGTCGCGCTTCCCCGGTTGACGACCGGGCAGGGGACCCCCGCGGCGAGCGAGGGGACGCCGGTTGCCGCACCGGCCCTGGTCGAGGCGGTCCGGATCGACCTCACCGCCGAGCCGCCGACGCTGGACCCGGCCCTGACGTACGCGGTCGACGGGTGGTCGATCGTCCACTCGGTCTACGACACGCTGGTTGGCTTCGACGCTTCCGGGACGCTGCGGCCCCTGTTGGCCGAGACGATGGATGTTGTCGATCCTCGGTTGCTCGAGTTCAGGTTGCGGCCGGGGATCACCTTTCACAACGGGGAACCATTCGATAGCCGGGCGGTCGCCCACAGTTTCGAGCGTCTGGTCGATCCCGCTTTGGGGTCGCAAGTGGCGGGCAACTTCGCGGTGGTCGAGGAGGTCCGGGAGATCGATGCCCTGACCGTCCAGTTCGTCCTGTCCGCGCCCGCGCCATACCTGCCGGCCCAGATGGCGGTCTGGTTGGCGATCGTGCCGCCGTCGTACGCGTCCGACCCGTCGAACGACCTCGGCGCGACCCCAGTCGGGACGGGGCCGTATCGCTTCGTGGCCTGGGAACGTGGAGAGCGGGTCGAGCTGGCGGCCAACACGGACTACGCGCTCGGTGCCCTGAAGGGGTTCCCGGTGGCGAAGACGGCCGAGTTCCGGTTCCTCCCCGACGGTGCGACGCGGGTCGCCGAGTTGCGAGCGGGCGCGGCCGACCTCGTGACGGCGGTTCCGGCCGACCAGGTCGAGGCGATCGAGGGGGACGGCCTGACCGTGCTGCCGGTCGCGGTGTCCGGTTCGACCTGGGTCCGGATCGCCACCGACGTGGCACCGTTCGATGACCCCCGCGTGCGCCGGGCCCTCAACCATGCGGTCGATACCCCGGCGATCATCGCGGCGTTGTTGGGAGGGTTTGGACGGCCGCTGGCCTCGTTCGCCGTCCCGACCACGATCGGGTACGACCCGGCCCTGGAGCCTCTCGCCTACGACCCGGCCCTGGCGCGGGACCTGTTGGCCGAGGCCGGACTCGGGGACGGGTTCGAGACGACGATGGCCGTCTCGATAGGGGATCGGATCGACATCGCCGAGGCGATCGCCGGATTCCTAGCGGACATCGGCGTCTCGGTGACCGTGGTCGAGGAGGACGGGGCCCGGTTCAACGCGACCTGGAAGGACCCCGGGGCGGCGCCCCTGCGCCTCGTGACCTGGCGCGGCATCTTCGATCCGTACACCCTGCTCAACCTGGTGGTCGACGAGGCGGGGTTCCTCTCCCGGTACCGAGATGAGGCGGTCCAAGCCGTCCTGGACGCGGCAGCGACCGAACAGGACCCGGCAGTCCGGGCCGGCCAGTACGCCGAGGTGTTCCGCCTGCTGCGCGAGGAACCGGCAGCGATCTACCTCTCCGACGTGACCGCGATCAACGGCCTCGGGCCGTCGATGCCGGCCTGGACGCCCCGCGCGGATGGGTACGTCCTGCCGACGGTGGTGCCGGGCGGATGAGCGAGGGAACCGCGACGATGCTCGGGTCGGAGGCGGACGCCACACGTCGCGACGAGGCCCGGCACTGGCCCCCCGCGCCACGGGCGATGCGGATGCTCGACGGCGCCCGGGTCGGCCACCTGGCGACCGCGGACGCGGCGGGGAATCCTTCGGTGGTGCCGTGCTGCTTTGCGATGCTGGATAGGGCGGACGGATCGGGCCCCGCGATCGTCTCGGTGATGGACGAGAAGCCGCAGGCTACCGGGGATCGGGAGACCCGCCGCGTCCGCAACATCCTGGCCCGCCCGGCGGCGGCGCTGGTGGTCGATCACTACGAGGAGGACTGGGACCGGTTGGCGTGGGTTCTGGTCCGGGGCCGGGCCGAGGTGGTCGGACCGGACGAGGCGGGGCACGGGGAGGCCATCGCCGCCCTCCGCGCCAAGTACGCCCAGTACCGGAACATGGCCCTGGAGGGGAGGCTCGTGATCCGGCTGACGGGACCGTCCGTGTCCTCTTGGGCAGCCGACGGGGACGACGGAGAGGCCGGGGCGGTGAACGGACCGCCGGCGCCCCGGTACCGGGGAACGATGGGCATCATCCGTGGCCGCCGGTCGGTCCGGGCGTTCACGGCCGAGCCAGTGCCCGACGGCGTCGTCCGGGGGGCGATCGAGGCGGCGGGCTGGGCGCCCTCGCCCCACGGCCGGCAGCCGTGGCGGTTCGCGGTGGTCGAGTCGGAGGAGACGAAGCGGTCTCTGGCCGACGCGATGGCGGGGACATGGGAAGAGCAATTGGCCTTGGATGGGCAGGTGACGGAAATCATCGCGATTCGACTCGCCAAGAGCCGGGAGCGCATCCTCGGTGCACCGGTCCTGATCGTGCCGTGCTTGTTCCCCGGGGTCTTGGACGTCTACCCGGACCCGGACCGGCAGGAGGCCGAGCGGGTGATGGCGATCCAGAGTCTCGGGGCGGCGATCCAGACGATGCAGCTCCAGCTCTACGCCGCCGGTTGGGACTCGGGATGGATGTGCGCGCCGCTGTTCTGTCCGGATGTGGTCCGGGAGACGTTGGGGTTGCCGGTGGGGACGATCCCCCAAGCGCTGATCCCCGTCGGCCGGGCATCGAAGGAGCCGGTCCGGCGGGAGCGGGTCGCGCCGGAGGATCTGATCGCGGCCTGGCTCTGATCTGTC
>JBBJOE010000136.1:0-6965 GCA_037721765.1 Thermomicrobiales bacterium | reverse complement strand
GGGAGGGCGGCCGGACCGTCGGGGCCGGGGTCGTCACCTCCATCACCAAGTAGGCCGAGCCGCCTGACCGGCGACCCTTGACCGGGTCGCCGGTCGCCGTTCCCCGCACGGACGACCCACGGATGGGCCGTCCCGGACACACGAGACAATGACCCAGCTCGCGAGCGGGTGAGAGGTGACGATGGTCGCGCGAAAGACGAGTCAGAAGATCCGGATCCGGCTCAAGGCCTACGACCACAAGATCCTGGACCAATCGGCGTCCAAGATCGTGGAGACGGCCGAGTCGACCGGCGCCAAGGTGGCGGGCCCCGTCCCGTTGCCGACCCGGATCGAAAAGTTCAGCGTGATCCGGTCGCCCTTCATCGACAAGGACTCCCAGGAGCAATTCGAGATCCGCACCCACAAGCGGTTGATCGATGTCCTGGAGCCCAGCAACAACACCATCCGGGCCCTGATGCGGCTCAACCTGCCGGCCGGGGTCGATATCGAGATCAAGCTCTAGGCGATCGGCGTCGGGGCACATCCGCCAACGCACCGGCAGCGGGCCGGTGAACACGCTCTATAGGTCGCGGCGGCCCATCGTGGCTGACCCGGCTTCCTGAAAGACAGGGGAGAGCCAATGGTTCAGGGATTGATCGGGCGCAAGCTCGGCATGACGCAGATGTTCGACGAACGGGGTATCGTCTTCCCGGTGACGGTGGTCGAGACCGGCCCGTGCGTCGTCACGCAGGTCCGGACCGAGGACCGCGACGGCTATGAGGCTGTCCAGCTGGGCTTCGGGCTCGACAAGCGCCTCAACAAGCCCGAGCAGGGCCACGTCCGCGCCAGCGGATTCCAGTCGAAGACTCTCCGCGAGTTCAAGGCCGACGACGTGGCCTCCCACTCCGTCGGTCAGGTGATCAAGGCTGACCTCTTCTCTGCCGGCGACGTGGTCGATGTCACCGGCACGTCGAAGGGACGGGGATTCCAGGGTGGCGTCAAGCGCCACGGCTTCGCCGGTGGCCCCGCGACTCACGGTCAGTCGGACCGCCACCGCGCCCCTGGCTCGATCGGCTCCAGCGCCACCCCGGGACGAGTCTTCAAAGGCATGCGGATGGCGGGACACATGGGACACGAGCGGGTGACGGTGCAGAACCTCGAGGTCCTGCGGGTCGATACCGAGCGCAACCTGCTCCTGATCAAGGGCTCGGTGCCCGGTCCGAACAAGGGCCTGCTCATGGTGCGGCGAGCGGCGAAGCGGCCGGTGAAGCGGTAGGCGACCGGCGGTAGTCAGGCCGGTGATCCGGGCCGAACGTGCGACGAGGGATGTGGAACGATGGCGATGATGGTGAACATTGTGGACGCGACGGGGGCGGTCGTGGGGCGCGCGGAGCTCGACGAGACCGTCTGGGGAGTGGAGCCGCACATCGCGGTGATGCACCAGGCCCTCCTGCGCCAGTTGGCGAACGCCCGTAAGGGCACTCACAAGACGAAGACCCGCGGGTTCGTCCGCGGTGGTGGCAAGAAGCCCTACCGCCAGAAGGGCACGGGACGGGCCCGCCAGGGTTCCACCCGCGCCCCGCAGTGGAAGGGCGGCGGCGTCGTCTGGGGTCCCCAACCCCGCGATTACACCCAGGCGATGCCGCGCAAGATGCGCCGCCTGGCGATCCGCTCGGCCCTCTCGGCCAAGCTGCGCGACCAGCGGCTGACGGTGGTCCGGGGCCTGACCGAGATCGAGCCGCGGACGAAGGCGATGCGGGTCGTGCTCGCCACGCTGCCCCTGTCCCGCTCGATGCTCATCGCGGTCTCGAACAAGGAAGACGCCGAGGCAGTCTACCGTTCGGCGAGCAACCTCCAGGACGTCCACGTCATCACCGCCCCGATGCTCAACGTCCGGGACGTGCTCAAGTACGACCGGCTGGTGATCATGGAAGAGGCGATCACCGTGGTCGAGGGGCTCTGGGCCCTCCAGGGTGCCGCACGGGTGCCGGGTCGGTTCCGGAAGGCCCGCCTGGCCAAGCTGCGACGGCGGCAGGGGAACATCCTCGCCGCGAAGAGCGCCCGCGTGGCGCGGGAGCAGGTCTCATGAGCGGTCTGAGGATGGAGGACGTCCTGCGGCGTCCCCTGATCACCGAGAAGAATACCGAGCTGATGAGCCGGGGCCAGTACACCTTCGAGGTGGCCCCGGAGGCGAACAAGATCCAGATTCGCCAGGCCGTCGAGGCGACCTTCAATGTCAAGGTCGTCTCGGTCAACACCTTGAACGTCAAGCCGAAGCCGAAGTCCCGCGCCGTGCGGCGGGGACGAGGCCGGATCGAGGGACATGGCCCCCTGCGCAAGAAGGCCTACGTCACCCTGGCGCCGGGTCAAGAGATCGACCCGTTCAACCTGTAGGCCGGAGGGGAACACGCCATGCCAATCCGTCGTTATAAGCCGACCTCTCCCGGACGCCGGTCGATGTCGGTCGCCATCTTCGACGACCTGACGAAGAAGCGCCCCGAGAAGAGCCTGACCGAGTCACTGCGCCGCAGGGCCGGACGGAACAACGCGGGCCGGATCACCACCCGTCACCAGGGCGGCGGTCACAAGCGGCTCTACCGGATCATCGACTTCAAGCGGAACAAGGCCGGCATCCCGGCCCGGATCGCGGCGATCGAGTACGATCCCAACCGTTCCGCCCGCATCGCGCTGCTGTTCTACGTGGATGGCGAGAAGCGCTACATGCTGGCGCCCGTCGGCCTCAAGGTCGGCGACACGGTGGTCGCTGGCCCGGACGCCCCGATCCGGACCGGCAATGCCCTGCCGCTGGCCCGAATCCCGACCGGGACCCAGATCCACAACATCGAGCTGTATCCCGGCAAGGGCGGCCAGATGGTTCGCTCGGCCGGCACCTCGGCCCAGTTGATGGCCAAGTCCGAGACCTACGCCCAGGTCCGGATGCCCTCCGGCGAGGTCCGGCTGGTCAACCTGAAGTGCATGGCCACCCTCGGCCAGGTCAGCAACGTCGATCACGAGAACATCCAGATCGGCAAGGCAGGTCGCAGCCGCCACATGGGCCGCCGCCCGACCGTCCGGGGCTCGGTGATGAACCCCCGCGATCACCCTCACGGTGGTGGCGAGGGCAAGGCGCCGATCGGTATGAACCCCAAGACCAAGTGGGGCAAGCCCGCCACCAAGCGGACCCGCAATAACAAGCGGACCGACAACATGATCGTTCGGAAGCGACCGACCCGCGGACGCTCGCGCAGCAGATAACCATTACTGGTCGTCATCACCCGGCCCGGCGACGGGTCACGAGCGACGAGGTCGGCCCGCCGCCACCCACGGGAGACGGCGAGGTCATTGGCGGAGGAATCGCATGGTCCGGTCATCGAAGAAGGGTCCCTACATCGACGAGAAGTTGATGATCAAGATCGAGAACTTGAACCGGTCGAGCGAGCGCCGGGTGATCCGCACCTGGGCTCGCGCCTCGACCATCTTCCCGGGGATGGTCGGGCACACGGTGGCGATCCACAATGGTCGCCAGCACGTCCCGATCTTCATCAGCGAGCAGATGGTCGGGCACAAGCTCGGCGAGTTCGCCCCGACGCGCACGTTCCGGGGCCATGGCAAGGACGCGGACCGGCGAGCCCGGCGCTAGCCAGCCGGACTAGGTCCAGCCGCGCGGCGGCGAGAGAGGATAGGACACGATGGAAGTACGAGCGAGTGTCAGCCGGGTCCGAAGCTCGCCGCGGAAGGCGCGCCTGGTCGTCGATGCGGTCCGCGGCAAGCGCGTGATGGACGGCATCGCGATCGCCCGGTTCTTGCCCAACAAGACCGGCACCGACGTCGAGCGGCTCCTGAAGTCGGTCGCCGCCAATGCCGAGAACAACTTCGACCTCGACCCGGAAGACCTCTGGATCAAGGCCATCTACGCCGATGACGGGCCGTCGTTCCGCCGCTTCAAGCCCAAGGCCCGCGGCCGGGTCGGGCCGATCATCAAGCGGACGTGCAGCATCACCGTCGTGGCCGAAAATCGGGAGGAGCGACGCTAATGGGACGTAAGGTCAATCCGATCGGGTTTCGCCTCGGGATCTCCAGCGAATGGGAATCCAAGTGGTACGCCGATCGCAACTACACCGAGCAACTGCATGAGGACCTCAAGATCCGCCGGATCGTGATGGCCGAGGCGGGCCGGGCCGGCGTCTGCCGGATCGAGCTGGAGCGAGCGGCGAACCGGGTCGACGTGACGCTGTTCACGTCCAAGCCGGGCATCGTGATCGGCAAGCAGGGCGCCAACGTCGAGCGCATCCGCAAGATGCTGGAGACGCAGATCGGCAAGAAGATCCACATGCGGATCGAAGAGGTGAAGGTCCCCGAGACCAACGCCCAGCTGATCGCCGAGAGCATCGCCGAGCAGATCGGCCGTCGCGTCGCCTACCGGCGGGCCGTCAAGCACGCCGTGCAGCAGGCCATGCGGCGCAATGCCAAGGGCATCAAGATCCGCCTCTCGGGTCGCCTCGGCGGGGCCGAGATGAGCCGGTCGGTCAGCGAGATGGACGGCCGGGTTCCCCTGCACACGCTGCGGGCGGACATCGACTTCGCCGTCGTCCACGCCCACACGACCTATGGCCGGATCGGCGTCAAGGTTTGGGTCTACAACGGTGACAAGATGCCGGAGCGGAAGGTCGCCACGGAAGCCACGCTGACGGCCGACCTGGCCGCCCTGCCGGCCGACTAGGCGGAAGACGAGATACCAGACGCCGGCCGCGATGGCGGCCGGACGTGGTGAGGGCGGACGAGGAGCACGACGATGTTGATGCCGAAGCGGACAAAATACCGCAAGATGATGCGGGGCCGGATGAAGGGCAAAGCCTATCGCGGCTCGACCATGGCCTTCGGGGAATATGGCCTTCAGGCCATGGAACCCGCCTGGGTCAACAGCCGCCAGATCGAGGCGGCCCGGCGGGCGATCACCAACTACCTGAAGCGTGGCGGCAAGGTCTGGATCCGGATCTTCCCCGACAAGCCGGTGACCCAGAAGCCGGCCGAGACCCGGATGGGCTCCGGCAAGGGCAACCCGGAGTTCTGGGTCGCCGTCGTCAAGCCCGGCCGCCTCCTCTTCGAGGTCGCCGGAGTGCCACGCGCCAGCGCCGAGGAAGCTCTCAAGCGCGCCGGGATGAAGATGCCCATGGCCTGCAAGACGGTCATCCGCGAGCACCCGGGGACCGTGACGGCCGAGGAGGTGACCGCGTGAACGCCACCGAGATCCGCGCCCTCGACGACGGGCAGCTCGATGTCCAGTTGACCGCGCTCCATGTCGAATGGCGCGACCTCCGGTTCGATGAGGCGGTCGGCAAGCTGACCACCACTTCCCGCATCCGCGAGATCCGCCGCTCGATCGCCCGCATCCACACCATCCGCACCGAGCGCACCCTCGACGCCGCGCTCCAGGCGGGCCAACCCATTCGCCAGAAGCGCCGCGAGCGCTCGGCGCCGTCCTGGAAAGGAAAGAAGCGATGACCGACACCGCAACGACGCCCCCCGCCGCGACGGCCCCGTCCGGCCTCACCCGGACCCAGGAGGTGCACCAGCAGCACCGCCGGGCCCAGAAGGTCGGCAGGGTCGATAGCAACAAGATGGACAAGACCGTGGTCGTGACGGTCGACTACGTCAAGCGGCACCCTCTCTACCACAAGCGGATGACCCGGACCAGCCGGTTCTTCGCCCACGACGAGAACAACCTCTGCAACCAGGGGGACCTCGTCCGGATCGAGGAGATTCGCCCCCTGTCCAAGCAGAAGCGCTGGATCGTCCGCGAGATCATGGAGCGGGCCGTCCAGGTCTAGGTCCTGCCATACGAGCCATCGGCGCGAGCGACCGGAGACGTTCGACCCCCGGTGGGTGAGAGGAAACGACGGTGATCCAGCAGCAGACCCGATTGCGGGTGGCGGACAACAGCGGGGCACGAGAGATCATGTGCATCCGCGTGCTCGGCGGCTCGTCTCGCCAGTACGGCAGCGTGGGCGACACGATCATCGCGTCGGTCAAGTTGGCGCAGCCGAACGCGGCCGTCAAGAAGGGCGACGTCGTTCGGGCCGTGATCGTGCGGACCGCCCAGGGCTACGGCCGGCCGGACGGTAGCCACATCAAGTTCGACGACAACGCCGCGGTGCTGATCAACCCGCAGGGCAACCCGCGCGGCACCCGCATCTTCGGCCCGGTCGGCCGCGAGCTGCGCGACCGCCAATTCATGCGCATCGTGTCGCTGGCCCCCGAGGTCCTGTAGGGCGACGGGTGCCTTCCGCGAGAGACGGAGAACAGGGATGAGAAAGATTCGGACCGGCGATAATGTCTTGGTGACCAGCGGCCGCAACGCCGGGTCGCGGGGCATCGTCCGCCAGAACATCATCGATCGCGACCGGGTCGTGATCGAGGGCGTCAACATCGTCAAGAAGCACCTGAAGCGGGGTCGCGCCCGCCAGGCCGGGATCGTGGAAGTCGAAGCGGCCCTCCACGTCTCCAACGTCCGGCTCATCTGCCCGAACTGCGACCAGCCGACGCGGGTCGGGGTCCGGACCGGTCCGGCCGGCAAGAACGTGCGGTATTGCAAGAAATGTGACGAGACGGTTCCCCAGCCCACCGCTTAGGTGGGGACAGGGTTCACGGCCACGAACCGGATAGGGACGCTGACGACACGAGAACGGTGGCCTGAGCGATGCCCGCGGGCACGGACCAGGCGGGATCACCGGACATAGGTATGAAAACGGTAGGGAGCGACAGGCAATGACCGACCGACAGGCTCGTGCGCGAACGGGCGCACGCGACGCCGACAAGAGTCCCACCCCGCTGCCGACCGGCGGCGACACGCCCGTCTCCGAGGGGTATTCCCCCCGGGTCCGGGACCAGTATCGCGAGCAGATCGTGCCGGCGATGATGGAAGAGTTCCACTACTCCAATGTGATGCAGGTCCCCAAGTTGCAGAAGATCGTCATCAACATCGGCCT
>JBBJOE010000135.1:0-6977 GCA_037721765.1 Thermomicrobiales bacterium | reverse complement strand
GGGACGTGGTTCATCGTCTGCATCAGCTTGGAGTGCATGCCGAGGAACAGGGCGTGCCCGAGATAGCCATTGTGGGCACCGTCTAGCACGCTCGCCAGGGCCTCGGCGTCGGGCAGTTCGTCCGGCCCCAGCCCGGTGACCGAGCGGACCGCCTCCGCCATCAGCGCCTCGGCGCCCGGGTTGTGGGCGACCAGGCGGCTGTCGAGGCCGCCGAGTTGGTCGTCGAACCGGGCGCAGAAGGCCTCGGCCCGATCCGGAGATTGGGCCAGCGCCGCCTGCCATGCCGCCAGTGCCTGTCCTTCCGGGCTCTCCTCCGCCGTCAGGGTCCGCAGGTCGAGCGGGTATCCCGGCGCGCCGAGGAAGTTCGGATCGACCGCGAGGACCTCCCGGATCATCTGGCCGACGATGTGTCGCACCTCGGTCGGGGCGTCGGTCTGATTCGCCAGGGCGTGGTACCGCAGCAGCGTCAGTGCGTTGACGGTGTGGTAGAGGTGCGCGGGCGTCGCCAGCGGCAGGACGTAGCGCGCCACCTCCTGGGCTCGCTTCTGGACCGCCGCCGCGACCTTCTCCACCGCGTCGTCCCCGCGCGCCTTGGCCCGGGCCGGGAACACGGCCGCGTAATCGCGCGCCATGTCTGGCGTCAGGATATCGATCAGCCGGTCGTAGCCCGCCAGGGCACGGGCGATCGCCTCCCGGTAGACGGTGGCGGCCGGTTCGGGCAGGCGCGGCGTGACCATCGTCTCCCCGGTCACCTCCCGATAGCGCTGGGAGACCTGCTCCGAGTTGTAATTTGGATGGGCGTGGAAGAACGACCAGATCGCGAGCCGGGAGACGTTGTCCAGGATGAACGTGAAACTGGCATGCTGCATCGTGGTGTGGTGCCCGGCGGCGAACAGGTCGCGGTAGAGGGCCAGGGCCCGATCCCGCCGCTCCGCCCGCGCCTGGACCTTGGCGGGGTCGAGGGTGGGGGAGGGAGAGTCCTCGATCAGCCGCCGGACGTTCTCGACCTGCGCCGGCCTTGCCCCATAGCATGACCAGGCCGCCGCGACCGCCAGCGCGACCGGGTGGGCCGTGGATTCCTCCCGCAACAGGGTCACGGTCGGCGGGGGAGACGCGAAGGGGTCATGGATCGTGTCCGGGACGAGGTCGCTGGCCGCGTCGTCCATTGGTCCGCCCAGTGAGTTGAACGTGAGGTGTGCGACGGTCATCTGGACACCTCTCCTCGCATCGCCGCTCTCGGTTCGGCGGCCCGGAAAATATGCGGTGCGTCGCAATCCGGACAGATCAACGCCGTGATGTACGTACACATCATATGGAGGGATCGAGGCTGGGTCAAGCCGAGCCTCCATGATCGATCCAGTCCTGGATGATCGCGGCGTAGGTGTCTGGGCAAGCGTAGTTGACGGCGTGTGGCGCCCCCGCGACCTCTCGATATGCCCCTCGCGGCAGGACGGACGCGACGTGCTCCGACCAGGGCCGGGGCGAGATCAGATCACGCTCGCCCCGCACGACCAGCGTTGGGATCGGGATATCCGGCAGGCGCTCGGAGAATGGGTCGGCAATGGCTGATCGCAGTGTCCGCAACACCCGCCCGGGTCCCGCGAAGAAGAAGTCCCGGACGTGAAGTGCCAACAGCGACCAGGGTTCTCGCGGGACGTCCCGCATCGCCCGCAGGATCTGCGTCGAGCGATGCCGGCCGGACGGATCGATCGAGAGGCCCGACAGGACCAGATGGGTGACCTGCCCTGGCCGCCGCCGCGCCATCTCGCTCGCGACGTGGGCCCCGAGCGAGTCGCCCACGAGCGCCACATCGCCGAGCCCGACGACATCCAGCCACCGGCACATCCAGTCCGCCAGCCCCGCGATCGACGGGATCGTCTCCGGGTCATCGCTGCACCCGTAGCCCGGGAGGTCCGGCGCGAAGACGCGGCAGGTCCTGGCCAGGCGTCGGGCCGTGGGGAGTTCATAGCGGCTGGAGATCGAGAGACCATGGATGATCACCACGGTCGGGCAGCGTCCCGCGGGTTGGTCGCGAGGTACCCGCGTGAAGATGGCCAGGCCATCGACGATGTCGGTCCGGTCGGTGAACGCGGGGTGGCGGTCGTGGGAACCGGGACGGCCCGTCACGACGGCACCCCGGTCGATGCCGGGTGATCGGGTCGCGCCGCCTCGCCGCGTTCGGCCGCCTCGATCCGCAGCACTTTGACGTGGGCGGCGAACGAGCCCCCGGCGAGGAGGATGAGACTGGCATACCACCCCCATATCAGCAGAAGCGCCGCGACCGTGATCGGGCCATAGATGGTGGTGATCGTCTCCCCCATCACCGACAACGCGATCGTGAATCCGGTCCGGGCGACCAGGAAGAGGACCGTCGCCACGCTCGCACCCGCGGCGGCGGCTGGCCACCGTCGCCGGCCGCGTGGCACTACCACGTAGACCGTGAACAGCAGGCCCCAGACCACCGCGGCGGTCGAAAGGAGTCGCAGCACGGCATAGGCGGGCTCACGGGGCCCCGGCGCCACGCCCGCCGCCGTCAAACCGGCCTCGACCACCGGTCCCGACAACAGGGCGACGATGAAGAGCAGGGCCAGCAGACCGAACAGGACCACCTCGACGGCGGCGCGCCGCTTGACCGGGTCCTCCAGTTCGTCGGTCTCCGACATGAGGTTCAGGGCCGTGGTCATCGCCCCCAGCACCCGGCGCCCGGGCACCAGCAGGGCGACCACGGCCAGGACCCCGACCCGTCGCCGGTTCTCGGCCGCGTCGGTGATGATCCCCTCCACCTCCCGCTCTCCCTCTGGTAGCACTTGGGCGAGGAGATCGCCCGCCCGCGCCACCGCCCATTCGAGATCGACCACCGTCGCCGACAGCACCGCCAGCCCGATCAGCAACGGGAAGAATGAAAGCACACCGTAGAAGGCCAGCGCGGCGGCCCACTCCACGGCGTGCGTCCGGTACAGCGATGTCGCGCTCGCCCGGATCACGGTTATCCAGGGAACGGGCGCAACCGGCGGTCCGGTAGCTATGTGGATGTCGTCAGGACCCGCGAGGCGCGTCCAACCGCGCCGGACCGCGGATCGGACCGTGCCGGTCGTCACGGCGTACCTTCCTCTGAGATAACGGGCGGCGGGCTGGCGAGCGGGGGTGGAATCGTTATACTGGGGACAGAGAGCGGATCGAGAGGCAAGGTCCCAAGCATCGCGCCCCCGCCGGGGGCGAGTGTAACGGCCCGGCGCCCGTCGTCCCAGCCCCCGTCAGATCGCCCTGAGCGGCGAATCGTGGGTCTTGACGATGGGTCACGCGAGCCGTATAATCTCCCCTTGTGTCCGGCATAGGTCGGACGCGCGTGTGAGGGTTGTCCTCACGCGGCGGGCGGCGCCGCAGCTGTCGGTCGGGACACCAATGTCCCGGTGGGCAGAGCACGGTTCGCGCAAGCCTCCCGCCCGGTTAGGAGCTTTTCGTGCCGACGATCAATCAGTTGGTTCGTAAGGGCCGCAAGCGCGTCGAGAAGAAGACGAAGGCGCCAGCACTGGGCTTCACCAACAACGCCGTGGGCCGGTACGCCGGTCGACTGCGGAAGGGGACCAACTCTCCCCAGAAGCGCGGGGTCTGCACCCAAGTTCGAACGATGACGCCCAAGAAGCCGAACTCGGCTCTGCGCAAGATCGCCCGTGTCCGCCTGACTAACCAGATGGAAGTCACCGCGTATATCGGGGGTGAGGGGCATAACCTGCAGGAGCACTCGGTGGTGCTGGTACGCGGTGGTCGGGTGAAGGATCTCCCCGGCGTTCGCTACCACATCGTCCGTGGCACCCTGGATGCCCGCGGCGTGGACAACCGGAAGTCGGCGCGGTCCAAGTACGGAACCAAGGCACCGAAGAAGACGTGACGACGGGCCACACCCCCGGGTGAGGCAAGTCGTCGGTGGTGCTACCGCCCCGGCGGATCTGAGCGAACAGGCTACGAGGAGCGGCCAGACGTCTTTTGGACGTTGACCGCTCTTTCGTGTGTCTATCGCCCGGAATCCGGTGGGCCGGATCCCACCGGGACATGGCGGTCGTCCGGCCCCCTGGGGGGTGCCCGGTGCAACGTGACGGCGGTGACGCGACGAAGATGGAGGCGAGACGGTCATGCCAAGGCGAGCGAAAGTCCAGCGACGGGTGATGACCCCGGACGCGGTTTACAACAGCGAGTTGGTGGCCAAGTTCATCAACAAGATCATGGAGCGGGGGAAGAAGGGGCTGGCCGAGCGCATCATGTACGGCTCCCTGACCCTGATCCAGGAGCGGACCGGACGCCCCCCGCTCGAGGTATTCGAGCAGGCCGTCTACAACGCCACCCCGGTCCTCGAGGTCAAGCCCCGCCGCGTCGGCGGCGCCACCTACCAGGTCCCGGTCCAGATCGAGGGCACCCGCCGCCAGTCGCTGGCGATTCGCTGGCTCCTGACGTCGGCCCGCTCGCGCAACGGCAAGTCCATGTCGGAGAAGCTCGCCAACGAGCTGCTCGACGCCTTCAACGGGACCGGCGCCACCATCAAGCGCCGCGAGGACACCCACAGGATGGCCGAGGCGAACCGCGCCTTCTCGCACTACCGCTTCTAGATTCACCCGCCCGAAGGCGTCGCGCGGCGGGCGTGACGCCACCCGTCCTGATCGAGGGGGCGGCGTTCGCGCCCGTCGTGCCATCGCGGTCCCCGCCGGGACCAGCCCGGCGCCCGTGTCATTCTCGCGTCATTATCGAAGGGTTCACAGCAGGGATGAGTACCAGCACGGTCAGTAAGCCCGCCAAGACCGATGTGCAGCGGGTGCTGGAGCGAACGCGCAACATCGGCATCATCGCCCACATCGACGCTGGCAAGACCACCACGACCGAGCGCATCCTCTTCTACACCGGCCGCGTCCACCGGCCCGGTGAGGTCCACGAGGGCGCCGCGACGATGGACTGGATGATCCAGGAGCGGGAGCGGGGGATCACGATCACCTCGGCCGCGACCACCTGCTTCTGGCAGGACCACCGGATCAACATCATCGACACCCCTGGCCACGTCGACTTCACCGTCGAGGTGGAGCGGTCGTTGCGCGTCCTCGACGGCGGCGTCGTGGTCTTCGACGCGGTCGCCGGCGTGGAGCCCCAGTCCGAGACCGTCTGGCGGCAGGCCGACAAGTACGGCGTGCCCCGCTTCTGCTTCATCAATAAGATGGATCGCACCGGGGCCAACTTCCAGCGCACCCTCGACATGATCATCGATCGCCTGAAGGCCAAGCCGATCCCGGTCCAGCTGCCGATCGGCGCCGAGGCCAACTTCCTCGGTGTCATCGACCTGATCGACAGGGTCGCGATCATCTACCACGACGACCTCGGCGAGAAGATCGAGCGGGTCCCGGTCCCGGCCAACATGGTCGATGAGGTCGAGGCCGCCCGGCTGACGCTGATCGAGGCCGTCTCCGAGAACGACGAGGGGATGATGGAGCGCTACCTCGACGGCGAGGAGATCTCCGCCGAGGAGATCCGCGCCGGCCTGCGAGCCGCGACTTTGTCAAGTTCCCTGGTGCCGGTCCTCTGCGGGAGTGCCCTGAAGAACAAGGGCGTCCAGCCGATGTTGGACGCCATCAACTATTACCTTCCGTCCCCGTTGGATGTGCCGCCGGTGGTCGCCGAGGACGCCCGCACGGGCGAGAGCGTGACCCGCGAGGTCGACCCGGGGGCGCCGTTCTCGGCCCTAGCGTTCAAAATCGCGACCGACCCCCATGTCGGCAAGCTGGCCTTCATCCGCGTCTACTCCGGCACCCTGGCGTCCGGCAGCTACGTGCAGAACACCACCAAGGGCACACGCGAGCGCGTCGGCCGCTTGCTCCAGATGCACGCCAATACCCGGGAGGAGATTTCCGAGGTCCGGGCCGGCAACATCTGCGCGGTGATCGGCCTGAAGAGCACCTTCACCGGAGACACCCTCAGCGACCAGGCGTCACCGGTGATCCTGGAGTCGATCGTCTTCCCCGAGCCGGTCATCTCGGTCTCGATCGAGCCCAAGACCCGCGCCGACCAGGACAAGATGGGCGCCGCCCTCGTCCGCCTGGCCGAAGAGGACCCGACCTTCCGCGTCCGGACCATCGAGGAGACCGCCCAGACGGTCATCGACGGGATGGGTGAGCTGCACCTGGAAGTCATCGTCGACCGGATGATGCGCGAGTTCCGGGTCGATGCCAACGTCGGCCGGCCGCAGGTCGCCTACAAGGAGACCATCACCGTCCCGGTCAAGGCCGAGGGTCGCCACGTCCGCCAGTCCGGCGGCAAGGGCCAGTACGGTCACTGCGTGGTCCAGTTCACGCCGCAGGAGCGGGGCATCGGCTACCAATTCGAGGACAAGACCGTCGGCGCCTCGATCCCTCGCGAATATGTCCCGGCCATCAACGCCGGCATCCAGGAGTCGATGGCCACCGGCGGCCAGGCCGGCTTCCCGGTCGTGGACCTCAAGGCGACCGTCATCGATGGTTCCTACCACGACGTGGACTCCTCGGAGATGGCCTTCAAGATCGCCGGTTCGCTGGCCCTCAAGGACGCCATCCGGCGAGGCAAGCCGGTGATCCTGGAACCGATCATGCAGGTCGAGTCCGTGACCCCCGACGAATTCATGGGCGACGTGATCGGCGACCTCAACTCCCGCCGGGGCCAGATCCAGGGCATGGAGGAGCGGGCCGGGGCCCAGGTGGTCAGCGCCTTCGTGCCGCTGGCGACCATGTTCGGGTACGCCACGGACCTCCGGTCGATGACCCAGGGCCGCGCGGTGTTCTCGATGCAGTTCGACCACTACGCGCCGCTGCCGCCGAACCTGGCGGAAGAGTTCGTCGCCAAGGCGAATCGGACCTGACGAGCGATAAGGACGACGGAGCGGGGCGACGGGCCGCCGCCTGACACCAGAGATTGAAAGGACGCGCACTCCCATGGCGAAGCAGAAGTTCGAGCGGACGAAGCCGCAC
>JBBJOE010000134.1:0-6984 GCA_037721765.1 Thermomicrobiales bacterium | reverse complement strand
TCGCCTCGTCGTTGGTATTGACCTTGAATTCCTTGATGCCCTTGCCCAGCGCACCACCGATCTCGGGCAATTTACCGGCCCCGAAGATGATGATGACGATGACCAGGATAATCGTCAGTTCCTGCCAACCCAATCCGCCCATTTCGGTCTCTCCTGGCGTCACGCGCCCTCGCACGATGACGCATCGCGTCGTCCGGCAGTATACCCGGACCCGTCATGCCGGTCGAGCGGGGAAGGGGGCCGCCGCTCAGTTGATGAAGCTGCTGAAGACCGCGGCGACGACGAAGACGACGCCCCAGATGATCGTGAACTGAAACAACGTCTTTTCGATGCCACGCCGGGTGCGATTGATCGAGTTGCTATCGCTGCCGAACGTCCCGCTAAACGAGGAACCCTTGCCCTGCAGCAAGATGATCAAGATCAGCAACGCCGAGACGAGGATCATGATCAGATTGATCGCGGTTTGCACGGTAGTCAGTCCTCGTGTGATTGGTGGGAACGCGCCCGCGTGGCGAAGGTCCAGCGATGAAGAACGGTACCACCTCTGTGTTCGGGATGCCATCTCGAATCACGCTCGCTCCGGCGGGACGTTTGCCTTGGGGGATGATTTCTCAGGCGAGCGGGATGACGGCGATGCCCGGCAAGCTCTTGCCCTCGATGAATTCCAGCGACGCACCGCCGCCGGTCGAGACGTGATCGACCCGGTCCGTCAGCCCCGCGTCATTCAGGGCGGCGATCGAGTCCCCCCCGCCGACGACCGTCACGCCGGGAGCCATGGCGACGGCCTCCGCCACCCGGCGCGTACCCCCGCCGAACGCCGCCCGCTCATAGACGCCGACCGGACCGTTCCAGAATACGGTCCCGGCGGCCAAGATCGTGTCCCGATAACGGGCTTCCGTCTCCGGGCCGATGTCGAATATGGCCTCCCCGGACGGGATCGATCCGGCGGCCACGACATGGCCGTCGTCGTCCATCGACGCCGCCACCCGGACATCGACCGGCACTCCGACCTCGACGCCACGTCCCGCCGCGGCGTCCATCAGGGCGCGGGCATCCTCGACCCGATCTCGTTCGACCAAGGAACATCCGATGTCGATGCCCTGGGCGAGAAGAAAGGTGTTCGCCATTCCGCCTCCGAGCAGGACGGTGTCGACGCGCTCGATCAGGGCGGCGATGACCCCGAGTTTGTCTGAGACCTTGGAGCCGCCCAAGATGGCCAGGAACGGGCGCGCCGGGTCCTTGAGAAGTCGGCCCAACGCGGCGACCTCCCGTTCGAGCAACAGACCGGCATACGCCGGGAGATGCCGTGCGACGCCCACGGTCGAGGCATGGGCCCGGTGTGCCGCGCCGAAGGCGTCATCGCAATAGAGGTCGGCCAGCGCGGCAAGGTCACGGGCAAGACCATCGTCGTTGGCCTCCTCCCCGGGTTCGAAGCGGGAGTTCTGCAGCATCAGCACGTCGCCGTCGCGCAGGGTTCGTGAAGCCGCGTCCGCCTCGGGTCCGACCACCGACGTGACCGTCGTCACGGACGCGCCCATCAGTTCGGCCAGGCGAGCCGCTACCGGGGCCATCCGGAGTTCGTCCCGCGGCGCACCCCCGGGGCGCCCGAGGTGGCTGATGATCACCAGCCTCGCCCCTCGCTCCCGGAGGAGGTCCAGAGTCGGCAGGGCCAATCTGATCCGGGTGTCATCCGCGACCCGGCCGCCGTCGAGCGGGACATTGAAATCGACCCGGACCAGCACGCGCTTGCCCCGGACATCGGCGTCGGTGATCGAGCGCATCCGACGTTACTCCTGGTGACTCGCCGCCCTCCCGGGGTGAGGAGCCTTGTGCCCCGGTGCCGACCACTCCGTCCGGCTCAGGCGGGGAAACCCGCTTCGCAGACCAGCGCGGCCAGGTCGGCGACCCGGCACGAGTATCCCCACTCGTTGTCGTACCAGGCGACCACCTTGATCATCTGGTCGTCGATGGTCATGGTCGACAGCGCGTCGACGATGCTCGAACGGGAGTCTTGCCGAAAATCGCTGGAGACGAGGGGTTCGTCGGTGATGCCGAGGATGCCGCGCATCGCGTCACTCTCGGACGCTTCATGGAAGGCGCGGTTGATGTCGTCGGCGGTGGCGGGGCGCTCGGTCTCGGCGACGAAGTCGACCAGCGAGACGGTCGGGGTCGGGACCCGGAGCGAGAAGCCGTCGAACTTTCCCTCCAGTTCCGGAATAACGAGTGAGAGTGCCCGCGCGGCGCCGGTCGAGGTCGGGATGATATTGGTCGCGGCCGCCCGGGCACGGCGCAGGTCCTTGTGGGGCCCGTCGAGGATGACCTGGTCGTTCGTGTAGGAGTGGATCGTGGTCATCAGGCCTCGCTTGATACCGAACGAGTCGAGGATCACCTTGGCGACCGGAGCGAGGCAGTTCGTGGTGCAGGAGGCGTTGCTGATGATGTGGTGAGTCGCGGCGTCGTAGAGGTCGTCGTTGACCCCGATCACGACGGTGAAGTCTTCACCCTTCGCCGGGGCGGAAATGATGACCTTCTTGGCCCCGGCGGTGATGTGGGCGCCGGCCTGCTCCGCGTCGGTGAACCGGCCGGTGGATTCGATGACGAGGTCAACCGACTCCGCCGCCCAGGGCAGGTCGCCCGGCTCTCGTTCGGCGAGCACCGTGATGACCCGACCATCGACAGAGATGCCATCGGTGGTGGCCTCGATCTCGGCGTCGAAGCGGCCGAACGTCGAATCATAGGTCAGCAGGTGCGCCAGGGCATCGGGGGCGCTGAGGTCGTTGACGGCCACCACCTCGAAGAGGTCCTGATATCCGCCCTGGTGGATGGCCTTGAACACCTGGCGACCGATTCGGCCGAAACCGTTGATCCCGACGCGGTATGGCATGACGGAGCGCTCCTTGTGCCGGTCTCGGGCCGGCCACGTGGTCGGACGATCGGGGAATGACGCAGGTTAACGGGAGGGATCGGTGATCTGGCGCGGCCGCCAGCCGGCGGGCGGACCGGTTACCGAAAGTGTAGCGACCCCCGGCTGAGTTCGCACCTGGTGCGTTTCGATCTCATGGTGGGGAGTCTCGCACGACACGGGGTCACCGTATGCGACGATGTCCCGGCTCGGGTCAAGCGACCTGTTCGAGCAGGGTCTGGCGAACGGGTCGAGAAACGCGTTCCCGAGCGGGCCGTCGGGCGATCCCGACGAGGGCGGTGGCCAACTTGTCCGGGTCATGGCGCAGGGGATTCGCGTCGTTGACCACGTCCCGCTGGATCACCTCAACGCCCGGATCGACGCGGTCGACCCCGGCCGGAGTGACGGGGTCGACCTGCCACTCGGGCTTGATCGACGTCGCCGGGCGCTGGTTGTCGTTGACGAGGGCGTAATGGACGGTGCCCTTGCCGAGGTGGTTGACGATGGTCTGGATGTGGTCGGCAGCCCCAAAGTGGTCCGTCTCGCCGGGTTGGGTGGCGACGTTGCAGACGTAGACGACCTTGCCGATGGTCCAGCGGATCGCCTCGGAGACGCCGGCGACCATGAGATTCGGCAGGACGCTGGTGTAGAGGCTACCCGGGCCGAGGACGACGAGGTCCGCATTCAGGATCGCGCTGAGGGCGGGTTCGTAACCGGCCGGGTGCTCCGGCTCCAGGAACACTCGCTTGATCGGGGCGCTCTTGTGGGAGATGGTCGACTCGCCGCGTACGACGCTGCCGTCGACCAGTTCTCCGCAGAGGGTCACATTCTCCAAGGTTGATGGGAGGACGCGGCCACGGACGGCCAGCACCCGGGCCGACTCGATGACGGCCTGCTCGAAGCTGCCGGTGACCTGGGTCAGCGCGGTGATGAACAGGTTGCCGAACGAGTGCCCCTCGAGTTGCGATCCCTGCTGGTCGAACCGATATTGGAACAGTTTGCCGATGGTGGACTCCGCATCGGCGAGGGCAACGATGCAGTTGCGGATGTCACCGGGGGCCGGCATGTTGAATTCTTCCCGGATCCGACCGGTGCTGCCCCCATCGTCGGCGACGGTGACGATCGCGGTGATGTTGAGGTTGCAGTGCTTGAGACCCCTGAGCAGGGTCGATAGCCCTGTGCCTCCGCCGATGGCGACGACGTTGAACTCGGGCCGGGGCTCACCGAAGCGATGTTCGGCCACGATTTGGGCCAGGGCCTGACCCCGGGCCGACCGCTCCATCAGCGGACCCAGGAGCGACTTGCTGAGGCCCTTGAAGGCGACGGTGAGGAGGACGGCCCCGCCCACCAGGATCGACAATTCCCGGAAGGGATGGGGGATGAACTGGAGCGTCAGGACCCAGACGAGATCGGAGGCAGCGGCCGGGAATTCGACATTACGATAAATCCAGGCCAGACTCATGGCGATCGCGAGGCTGACCAGCACGAGGCTGACGAGCAGCAGGGCGATCCACCGCTTGACGAGCATGCCCGGCCGGAGCCAGGTCTTCCACATTCTTCGTTGCATCGATTTCTCCACGTCAAGCGTGGCCCAGAGTGGATGGCGATGGCGCGACGGGTCGCGTCGGGGCGGCTCCCGCCGAGCGAGTATAGCATCGCTCGATTCGGACCTCGTCACGTCGGATGGCGTCCGGACGTCGCCTCCGGCACGGGGAGGGCGTCGCTACTATGGTATACTTCGCCGCAGGAACCAATGCTCCGAGACGAACGTGGGTCCACCGCCCGCGTTTTTCGTTGTCCGCGAATGGTCCGGGGTCGGGGTCCATCGGACCCATGTCGTGCCACCAGACCGGTTCGCCGGCGAGGGTCGCCCGCCAGCGTCGCGGTCCGCGAGAGGGACTCGGGGCGGGCCCGGACGTGGAGACCGGGCGTGGATGCAGAATCAATGATGATGACAGGGGAGGTGCGCCGGTGAAGAGTGATTTTTATACCGCGATCGCGCAGATCGCCGCCGAGCGGGGTATCCCCCGGGACGCGGTATTACAATCGGTCGAGCACGCGTTGATGACCGTCTATAAGAAAATGGCGGACACGGAAGAGGAAGTGTCGGTCGATATCGAGTCCGGGACCGGCGTGATGCGGGTCTATGTCCACAAGCGGGTGGTCGAGGACATCACCGATCCGATCACGGAGATGGCCCTGGGCGAGGCTCGGCAGATCATCCCCAATGTCCAGGCCGGCGACGAGATCAAGTTGGAGCGGACGCCTGAGAACTTCGGCCGGATCGCGGCCCAGACCGTCAAGCAGGTGGTCCTGCAACGGATCCGCGACTACGAGCGGGAATCCGTCTACGACGAGTTCAACGACAAGCAGGGCGAACTGCTCAGCGGCGTGGTCCAGCGAGCCGACGCCCGTGCGGTGATCATCGAGATCAACGGCGCCGAGGCGGTGATGCCGGCCCGGGAGCAGGTCCCGAACGAGCGCTACCGCCCTGCCCAGCGGGTCAAGGTGTTGCTGGTCGAGGTCAACAAGGACGCCCGCGGGCCGCAGTTGATCGTGTCCCGCTCAAACGCTGGCCTGATCCGGCGCCTGTTCGAGTCGGAGGTGCCGGAGATCTTCAGCGGCGCCGTCGAGATCATGGCCATCGCTCGCGAGGCGGGACTCCGGTCCAAGGTGGCGGTGGTCGCCCGGCAGGAGCGAGTCGACCCGGTCGGGTCCTGCGTCGGGGTGCGTGGGGTCCGGATCCAGAATATCGTCAACGAGTTGTACGGCGAGAAGATCGACGTGATCGAGTGGTCGCCGGACACGGCAACGTTCATCTCGAATGCCCTCAGCCCAGCGAAGCCGTCCAACGTGTCGCTGGATGAGCGGACCGAGGTGGCGACAGTGATCGTGCCGAGCGACCAGATGTCACTGGCGATCGGCAAGGAGGGCCAGAATGCCCGCCTGGCCTACAAGCTGACGGGTTGGAAGATCGACATCAAGGCGCCCGAGTCGATCCTAGAGGGCGCCGGGGATTTCCTGCGCCAGGCCCAGTCTGATCTGCCGGCTGACCTCGCCTGGCAGGGACGAGTGCCCCGGCTGGTCCAGGCTGATGGCATGGTGATGGTGCGGGACCGGCCCTATGGACCGCTGCCGGACGACCTGGTCCGGATGAGCGTCGACGTCGAGATCCTCGACCCGGTGATCGAGGTCTACTGGAACCGGGAACTGCGGGCCCGGTTCGACGTCGAATCCGGCGAGTCGCTGTCGCTGGACGACCCGGCCCCGGTGCCGGTCGCTCGCGCCGGGGGCGCGGTCGAGGAGATCGCTGACCCGGTCGGGATCGAAGAGATGGCGGTTGACCGCGATGCCGTCCCGGTGGAAGGGTAGACCCGGCGGATGCCGGAAAACACCCCCGGGCCGGGCCGGAAGGCCAAGGCGGGCCCCCGTCCCAAACACGTACCTCGCAGGACGTGTGTGGTTTGCCGGGACCAGGACGCGAAGCGGTCCCTGACCAGAATTGTCCGGCAACCCGACGGGACCGTCGTGGTCGACGGGACCGGAAAGTTGAATGGCCGGGGCGCTTACATCTGCGAACGGGATCGCTGCTGGGATGTGGCGACCGACGGTCCCGTTCTCGCCAAGGCCCTGCGGATCGAGATCGACGACACGACACGTGATCGGTTGCGCGCCCACCGCCAGGGGCGGCCGGGCAGCGCACCGCGAGAAGGGATGCACGACTGATGGTGATGACTGATGAGACGGCCGGTGCACGACGCGGTGGACGCGGGCGACGCCGGCCAAAGGGTGGCAAGTCGGGGGGGGCACGCACGCTGACCGTGCGTCGCGCGGCGCCGATCGAGCGCAGCCCGGTGACGCTGCCCTCCGTGATGTCCGTCTCGGAGATGGCCGAATTTCTCCAGATCGGCGGCGTGGACGTGATCAAGGAGCTGATGAAGCTCGGCATCATGGCCAACCTGAACCAGCAGATCGACTACGACACGGCTGGGCGGGTCGCGACCGCGCTCGGCTTCGAGACCAACGAGCGCGTCTCCGAGGTGGCCCGCCAAGCCGCCAACTTCGAGAGCCGCCGCGCCGAC
>JBBJOE010000133.1:0-7053 GCA_037721765.1 Thermomicrobiales bacterium | reverse complement strand
GTTGGACGTGCGGCTCCTGCGCGGTGGAGACGGTCATCGTCCGGACCGAGTAGACGTAGGGACCGATGTTGATCGGCACCATCGTCAGGATCGGCAAGATCGCGTGGTGGGCGAGGTCGACGGTCCGGTCCCAACGCCCGGTCGGTGGCGGCACGCTGTACATCCCCCCGGCCGGGAGCCAGTCGAGTTGGAAGGCGACGACGACGATGAGCAGGATCCCCAGCCACCAGGTCGGCACGGCGAAGGTGATCGCGGCGACGTAGGCGAGGGCGCGGTCGGCCCGGCTACCGACCCGGGTCGCCATCTTGGCCCCGACCAACAGCCCGACCACGGCGACGATCACACTCGACGTCGTCAGCAGGAAGATCGTGTAGGGCAGCCGCTCCAGGATGATGGCAGAGATCCGATTGCTCCCCTCGGCGGTCCGCAGCGAGCGAGCCTCTCCGAGGTCGAGGGTCAGGACGCGGAAGACCTGTGGCGGCAGCCGGACGTACCAGGCATCGTCGAGGCCGTAGAACCGTTCGAGTTCTGCCTCGCGCTCGGTCAGGGTCTGTTCCAGGGCGGCGGGGTCGCGGATCGTCTGGGCGTAGGTCGTCCGCTCGCCCCGGAGTTGCTCGCTGACCTGGGCCCGGAGGAGGTTGTCCGAGAACCCCGTCGCCCCGAGCGAGACGACGAGCAGGGCCAGCACGGCCAGCAGCACACCGAACAGGGTGATGGCGCGGATGACCAGGGGGCGGAGGATGGTGATCACGAGGAGGCCGCGAAGTGGTCCGCCTCGGCACGATGGACGCCGCGCCGCTCAAAGCTGCCTAACCCCACGTAGGGGAGGACCTCGTGTCCCGGGGTCACGCAGCGCCACCTTTCGGGTCGCCGGGCCA
Source organism: Thermomicrobiales bacterium (assembly GCA_037721765.1). Classification (GTDB taxonomy): domain Bacteria; phylum Chloroflexota; class Chloroflexia; order Thermomicrobiales; family UBA6265; genus JACCVE01. Next base: position 6,175 of record JBBJOE010000133.1, on the reverse strand, counting down.
TGTTGCCAGACCTATGGGTGTTAACCGCGCCGCCCACCCCGCGGCCCCTAGATGCCAACGGTGAGGTCGACGCGTTGTTCGTTGACCTGGGAGATGGCATCGCTGTACCCCAGCAAGTAGAGCTGGTAGACGCTCGGGAAGAGCGTGGCGGTGACGTCGGCTCCCACGGAGACGGTGAAGGCGCCGCCCTGGCCATCGGCCTCGCCGGAGGCGACCACGGCACCGCTGGCGGGGTCGATCAGGATATAGCGGAGGCCGAGGGTCCCATCCCCCTCGACGGTCACCGGAATGTCGAGGGGGGCGCCCAGGGCGACGGTCGGGGGCGCGGCGGCGGTGATGTTCAGGCGCGGCGGGTCGCCGAACCGGAAGTCGTCCGGACCGAAGGGGTAGCCCTCCGGGCGGAAGGCGTCGAGCTGGGCGAACTGGGATGGCGGGTCGTAGCGGCTCAGGGTAAAGGGGCCGTTGCTGATCACCAGCAGGCCGGTCCGGTCGAACCAGTCCAGGCAGGCGCCGTAGCGCGCCACGGCCTCCTCCGGCGTGACCAGCGTCCGCCCCCCCATCTCGAAGTACCCGGCCGGGACGCGCTCCTCCCGCTGGAGCTGGCGCATCATCCGCTCGATGATCCGGGCGTCCTGGTCCACCGTCAAGCTCAGCCACGGGACATTGAACCGGCCCGCGGCGGTGTCGGTGTAGGCACCGGTCCTGGCGACGAAGACGACCTCGTCCATCGCGGCCCGCAGTTCCCACGGGGTGCCCGGCGAGGCTAGCCCGGCGTAGGAGGCGATGTAGTCCGGCTCGAAGTACCAATAATCGACGTAGACCTCCAACCGGTCGTCGTCGAGCAGCCGGAAGCCCTTGAAGGTCTCCAGGTACGGGCGCGAGGTGATCCCGATCGCCGTCTCGACCTGGATCTTCTGCTCGTCGTAGGCGAACTCGAAGCTCTGGGCCAGGGGGTAGATCACGTCGGCGATCGTGATCGGCTGGCCGTGGTGGAACGTGGACTGGAAGTAGCGGGAATAATCGAAGGTCACCTTGCTGACCGAGGTGATGCCGGTGCCGACCGGTGCCCAGGCGTCGGCCACCGCGTCCCAGGTCACGGCGTCTTCCGGTACCTCGATCACGCCGTCCGGACCGTCGTTCTCGACCTCGAAGTCCGCCCGGAAGGGAATCGGCAGGCCGGTGAACGGGTGGTTGGTCAGGGGCGGGTCGACCAGGTTTCGGTAGATGTCGGCGCTGTAGACGTCGCCGAAGCCCCCGACGGGGTTCCAGGTCGTCCGCGCCGTCCAGATCCAGAGGTGCCCGACGGTCAGGTCGGAGGCCCCGGCGACCGAGGCGCCCCGTAAGGAGAACAGCGACTTTGGCCCGCCGACGATGTCTACGGTCAAGTTCTCGACCTCGGTCCGGACCGGGAAGCTCTGGATCGCGGTCACCAGCCAGACCCGGATCGACTCGTCGAGGGAGATGCCCATCATCCGCTGGAAGAGTTCGTCGCGCTCCTCCCGGCTGGCGAACTCGCCCCGGAAGAGGCGCTGGCCGAGGGCGTCGAGGTCTTCCTGCTCGTACTGCCAGTAGCCCGTTTCTTGCCAGCCCGGCATGTTGCCGAGCCAGGGGGCGGCGTAGCTGTTGAGGGCGTCGTCGTCGTACCGGGAGGACGATGACCGGCCCCAGCCCTCGGTGTAGACGTGCCATTGGAAGGTGATCGGGTCGCTGGCATAGACGGCCAGGGTGGCCGGGCCGAACTCCTGCAGGATCGGCTGGACGAGGAAGCCGACACCCTCCAGGGCGACGCGGACCAGGTCCGCGATCGGGCGTCGCTCGTCCTCGGTCCGGCCGATCAGCTTGACCGCGATCGGGCGTCCGTTGAAGGCCCACTTCCCGTCGGGTCCGGGCGTCGCCCCGGCCGCGCCCATGGCGGCGGCGATCGCCTGGCGGGCCCCCTCGGGGTCGTAGCGGAGGTTGCGGGAGCGGACGGTCTCGAAGACGGTCAGTTGGTCGAAGTCGAGCGGGCCGATCGGGCTGAACATCGGCCGGGCCCGGCCCTGGTAGATGTCGTTGGCGATGAACTCCCTGTCCACCAGGAACTGCATCGCCAGGCGGATCTCGCGGATGGAGAAGGGGTTCAGTTCGCCCTCGGGGGCCGGGGCAGGATTGAGGATCAGGGAGAGGGTCGAAGCCGGGGCCTCGATGAGGCGGATCTGCTCGGGGGCCGACTGGGCCAGTGCCTGGGCGGCGTCGGTCTTGAGCCCGAACAGGTAGAGATCGAGCGCCCCGTTCTGCATCTGGAGGGGGGCCTGGTCGACATTGAACGACGAGAAGATGAGCGTGTCGAGGGCGGCGCCGGTGCCGGTCGTCTCCGGGGTGCCTTGCCGGGCCGCGAGCGATGCGCGGGGGGCAGCCACGGCTGACCCGGCCGCGATCGTCGCCGGCGTGGCGAGACCGGCCGCGGTCGCGGCCTGGACCAGCGCCCGGCGCGACAGGCGACCGGAGGTCAGGTCGATCGGGAGACGGCCGGCATCGGGTCGGAGGCGGTCGCTCGGCTGCTCAGCCATGGCGGGTTGCTCCTCGTTGCATAGTCGTTTCAATCGAGACTGGCGCCGGGACGGACGCCGTGTCGCGGGCCGCCGGCGCCAGTCGAGGCGACGCTCAGGCGGAAGTGCGGCGGCGGCCGATGACGACGAAGCCACTATACGCCGCCCCGACGGCGACGGCGATGGTGGCCATGATCCCCAGGCCGGGCATCGCTAGTCCTCCCGTCAGCCCCACGCTGGAGCGCGGGGTGGCGCCCGGCACGGGGGACCCGGAGGCGGCGGTGGGGAAGGCCGGCGTCGTCGGTGTCGGCGACGGGGCCGCGACCGGGCTGGCCGAGGGCGTGCCACCCAGGGCCTCGACCTGGGCCTGGAGGGCCGCGAGTTGGTCGTCGATCGATTGCTGCGACCGCTGCAGGGAGTCGAAGCCGAACTCGGTGAAGAAGGTGGCCACGGCGACGTTTCCGGTCGGGTCGTAGGCCGCCACGTTCCGCGCCCCCTCGCCGGTCAGCGGAGTGTAGATGGTCGCCTGGAACTGGCCCGCGGCGTCGGAGCGCAGCGTCGAGGCGATCACCCCGCCGATGGTGATGATGATGTCGCTGTTCGGGTAGAAGCCAAAGCCCTGGATCGTGATGTCGCGGCCGGCCACGCCCTGGGGCGGGTTGAGGAAGATCTCCGGGTTGCGGATCGCGGTCTGGCGGGCGAAGGCGATCTGCTGGTTCGGCCCCCCATATTCGCCGAGCCGGGAGTCGGCCCAGACCATGTACACGTCCTCGGTATTGGCGGCCAATGAGAAGTAGTCGCCGATGAACCGGCCCTGGACGAAGGCCTTCAGCGAATTGGAGGCGTAGTCGCTGACCCGGGTGTCGGGGGCCGAGATCCCCTGTTCCCCGGCCTCGAATCCCCACGTCGCGCCCTGGTCCGACGAGCGGGTGTAGTAGATGTGGTAGCGGACCTCGTTCGGGTCGTCCCGCATGTCGCCCCACATGGCGTGGACGACGCCGTCCTCGGAGACGTCGATCGAGGTGTAGAACTGGGCCCGGACGGTGTCGTCGCCGTTGAGGCGGACGGCATCGTCCCACGTCGCTCCCCGGTCCAGGGAGCGGACGAGGTAAACGTCGCCGTCGTCGAGCGTCTTGTCGGCCGGGAGGCGGGTGTGGGCCAGGTAGACCTCGTCCTCCGGGCCGACGGCGATCTGGGGGAACCCACTTCCTCCCAGACGGAAGGTCGCGGTCCGGGGCCGCCCCGGCACTTCCTGGAACACGGCGGCCTGGGCCGGTTCCGAGAACGTCTGACCACCGTCGTCGGAGAACGAGACCATCAGCGTCGCGAGTCCCTTCTGGAACCCGTCGTCGGTCGTGTCGTGGTAGGCCACCACCACGGTGCCGTCGCTGAGCACGGCCGGCTGCGAGCCCTGGACGACGCGGGCCGACTCCTCGTCCTGGCCGCCCTCGTCCGCTTGCTCGGCCTGGCCCGCCTGACGGGCCGGGAAGGGCGGGGCCGGCAGGGCAGCATCGCCGAGGCCCTCGGAGCCGGCGCCGCCCCCTTCCTCCTCGGGACTGCCCCCGCCCTCGCTGAAGAAGACGGTCGGGCTGACGTCGACCGGGTCACTCCAGGTGATGCCGCCGTCGGCGGAGGTCACCGACTTGATGATCGACTCGGTCAGGATGGTCGAGAGGAAGGGCACCTCGTCGGCGTAGATGACGCGGTAACGAGAGCGGAACTCCGTGTAGGTCATGTGGATCAGGTCGTTCTCGGGGTTGGCCGGGTCGGGCCCGGCGGCGATCCATTCCTTGTCGAGGAAGGGAATCGTGACCTCGCCCCGGGCCCGGCCGCCATCGTCGGCGATCTCGCTGGTCAGGATCCGGCTGGTGGCGCCGGCCGTGGGCTCTTCCCAGTTCAGGCCGCCATCCAGTGACTTGGCGACGGCCAGCGTCGAGACCAGGGAAGCCGAGGCGAGACCTCCGACGCGGAAGTCCTGCACCCCGACGGAGATCTGCGCGATGTAGACGTTGCCCTCGCGGTCGAAGGTGACCACCGGGTCGCCGCCGGCCGAGACGTCGTCGCGGAAGTACCGGACCGGCTTCGGCCCCTCCCAGGTCTCGCCCCCGTCAAAGCTCACGTAGGCGGCGGCACCGCCGAAGTTGTAGTCGATCACCCCGGCCACCAGGTGCTCGGGGTCGAGCGGATCGACCGCCAGGTGCGGCTCGGTCTGGTAGGGAGCGTACCCCAATTGGTTCGTCAGGATCACGTTGCGGCTGAAGGCCGGGGCGGCGTTCCGGAAGGGAACCTGCTGGTTCGTGACGGCGGCGGCGAAGGAGCCGGTGTTCGGCGCCTGGCCGTAGCCCATCAGGGCGTCGGCCTCGGGAGTGTCGAAGACGCGCGGGTCGAGTCCCTCCGCGATCAGGTAGCTCGAACCGCTGAGGAACTCGGAGATCGGGGCCAGCAACTGGGCGGCCCGGGGAGAGATCTCCTCGCCTGGCTCCTCCGCCTTCATCGGCTCATCCTGGGCCAAGACAGTCGCCCCTAGCAGGGGGGCCAGCATGGCGACGAGGGCGAGGACGCCCAGCACGGTCCATTCCCGGCGCGGCGCGGCTATCGAGTTCGGCGAGGCACGTCGCATCGGTCAATGCTCCTGGCGGTGGCGCGGCCGGGCGGCGCCGTCGAACGTGTAGGCGACGCCGCACGGCGCCGGTCGTCGGTGGGAGCCCGGGGTCTCTGTCCCATGACTCCCGTGCTCTCCTGCCAACCGTGAGGTGCGCGCTGTCCGCCGCCGTGATCGCGGTGACCCATCCCCGGGACCCTGCCGAGGTGCGCGTCGGATCGCATGCTAGACTTCGGCGCGTTACGCGTCAAACCGCTCATGGGGGCGAAATGGGCACCCATGGACCGTTTGGATGTCCTCGCCATCCGAGAGCCCATACGGTCGTAGCCATCGCCACCGCCCGGGTAGACACGACTGCCCAGACGATCCGGGGCGGGCTCGTCAGCCGGACGTATCCGGCTCTTCCCGAACCGATCGTCTTGACCCGACGCGTCGCCCGACGCAGATGGACCGAGGAGGCCGACATGGCAGCGCTCAGCGGTAGTTCCCGTCACTCCGAGACCCGTCCGACCCGACGCCGGTCCGGGTGGGTCTGGGCCATGCTCGCTGTCGTCGTCGTCTGTGCCACGCTGGCGCGTCCCTTCACCGTCGCTGGACAGGACGACGCGGGAGACTTCGCCGGCGAGTATTCGGTCACGATCTCCAGCGGGGACCTACCGATCAGCCTGGGCCTGAGTTCCACGCTGACCGGGGCCTGGCGGATCACCTTCGGCGACGACGGCGACTACGCCGCCGCCAGGCAGGACATCGGTACGGCCGTCACCGGCACATACGAGGTGTCAGGCGACGAGGTGACGATCACCGACGAGGCCGGCCTGGTCTCGTGCTCGAATATCCAACCGGACGGCGAACCGGCACCGGTCGCGACGTATGCCTGGGAGAAGACGGGCGACATCCTCCGCATGACCCCGGTCGATGACACTTGCCGGTTGCGGCAGGCTCTTCTCTCGACCAGTTCATTGGCTCCCTATGTCGCCTGCCTGACGACACCCCTGAACCTGTCGGGCGATGAGGAGGCGGATGGCGAGGCGACCTCACCCGCCGG
>JBBJOE010000132.1:0-7080 GCA_037721765.1 Thermomicrobiales bacterium | reverse complement strand
CGGGAGACGGGAGAGTCTATTGGCCCCTCACCCCTGTCCCCAGCGTCTACCGATTGCCGACGCTCGTTCTCCCGTCTCCCGTCTCCCGTCTCCCGCCGGGACGGCGTCAATGCCGCTGAGGTGCGCCGTGGCAGGTGGTGAAGAATTCGAGGAGGGTCGCCTCGTCGGCGAAGAAGAGGCGATCGGCGAGGGGGCGAGCCAGGTCGGTGCGGCGGTGGGCCGGGCCGGGCGGCGGCGTAGGCGCCGAGGATGGTTGGCTCGTGACCCCAATGGGAGCTGGCGGAGATGCTGATCCTGCCGCGAAGGTTGCTGCCCATCGCGGCGACCTTCGCGGCCCGGCAGGTCTCGATCTTCTCCCTCTCCCTGGCCGCATCCATGTCGTGACAGACCGGCCCGGCGAGGTAGCCGCCGGCCAGGCCGCGGCCGAAGGGGAGAAGTCGGACGTTCATGCTCCACCCCGCGATCGGGACGGTGATCGCGGTCGGCCCGGCGATCCCGAGGGCATCGCCAGGGCGGCGAAGGCGACCTCGTTGGCCCGGCCGAGTGGGACGGTGGTGACGGCCTCCATTTCCCGGTCCGGCGGGGACGGGTCGAAGGCGATCGTGCCGGCGGCCATGAGTTCGGTCGAGACGGTGACGATCGCGGCGCGGGCCACGATCGTGCCGCGGGTCGTGGTGACGCGGATGCCGGTCCCGCACCAGTCCACCCGCGTCACGGCGGTGTCGAGGTTGACGTCGAGGTCCCGGTGGTAATGGGCGACGAGGGCGCCGTAGCCGTCCCCGACCGGCCATTCTTCACCGGTGTCGCGGTACGTGGCCGCGTCCAACGTGGGAATGTCCTCGGGCGCCATACCCCATCCGGCGAACATCCACGTGGCGAACAGGTCGTAGCCGAGTTCGGCCCGGTTGGCTACCTCGGAACAGGGGCGGTCCTCACCGCGCTGGCCGGCCTCCGGGGTCGCGGCCAGGCAGCGTTCGGCGGACTCGTCCAGGCGCTCGTAGTCGTCATCGGGGAGCCAATCGCCGTCGGCGCGGCCCCGATACGTCGCGCATGGGGTTGGGACAGGCGGATTGGAGCCACTGACGTCCACGGTCCCAGGGGAAGCCGAAGGTCACGAGGTCGGTCCGGACCCGGCTGCCGATCCGGCCCATCGCCTCGACCAGAATGTGCGTGAGACCCATCTCGCCCGGGGTCCGGGCGACGGCAAGATCGTCCGCCCCAGCCCGATGATCACGATGTCCACGTCCGATGTGGTCGTGATTCGGACCTGCCTCTCGATCACGTGCCGCCATCGTGGTCCGACGCCGTTGGCCTCGAGCCACTTGCCACGTCGCCGGTGGCGGGGAGATGGGTCGCTCATGGGCCCGGACCGTCCCCCCGGGCCGGAGCCGTCGGCCCCGATTCGTGTCAGGCCGCAGCGTCGTTCGTCAGCACGACCTTGCCGATGGCCTGGCCCGATTCGAGGTGGGCGTGAGCCGCCCCGACCTGGTCGAATGTGAAGGTGCGGGGGTCGATCAGGGGACGGACGGCGCCATCGTCGGCGATGCGGGCGACCTCGGTCAGGATCTCGCCGTGGCGGGCCCGGCCGATGCGGTGCAGCATGGGGATCAGCATGAAGATGACGTGCAGGGTGGCACCCTTGGCGTGGAGGGGGCTGAGGTCGGCGGTCGTCCGGGCCGCGGTGCAGACGACGGTCCCGTTCAGGGCGATCGCCTCGAACGATCTGGCGAGGTTGTCGCCGCCGACCGTGTCGAAGACGACGTCGAAGCCGCGCCCGCCGGTGTGCTCGGCCACGTAGGCGGCGACGTCCTGCTCCCGGTAGTTGATCGCCACGCCGGCGCCGAGGTCGCGGGCGATGCGGAGTTTCTCCTCGGATGAACCCGTGGCGAAGACGGTCGCCCCGGCCCATTTGGCGAGTTGGATGCCGATCTGGCCGACGCCGCCGGTGGACGCGTGGATCAGCACCGTCTGGCCGGGGCGGACCCTGGCCCGGTCGACGAGGCCGTTCCAGGCGGTGATGGTGACGAGGGGGAGAGAAGCCGCCTCTCTCATCGAAAGCGTGGCGGGTTTGCGGGCCACCAGGTCCGCGTCGGCCAGCATCAGGCCGGCGAGTGCCCCGCCGAGCCCCTTGACGCCCCCGGCGCAGGCGTAGACGTCCTCGCCGGGGGCGAAGCGGTCCACGCCCGCCCCGACCGTGACGATCGTCCCGGCCACGTCGCCGTGGAGGACGGCCGGCATGTCCGGGGCGATCGCCGCCAGGACGCCACTCCGGATCTTGGTATCGACCGGGTTAACACTGGTCGCCGCGACCCGGATCAGGACGTGGCCGGGGATGACCTCCGGGTCGGGAAGGTCGACGCTCCTGAAGACGTCTGGACCCCCGAATCGCTCGATGACCTGGGCTCGCATGGGGGCTCCCTCTCTGGTCGGATCGATACCCGGTCACGACTTGACCGTGGTCCCAATTCTCGCTTGCCGTCGCCGGGCGGGCAAAACCCGGCCCGCGGTGATTTCGACGTTCATGGTCGGGCGGCGGTCAGTCCACGGAATCCGTGGACACCGGGACCGGTAACTCCGCGGCCGGTGGCCCGGCACCCGGAGACGCCTCGTCGGGCGAGACCGAGCCCGCGGTCCCGGTGTCGATCGGCGAGGCACCCGCGGACAGCTGCTCCCAACCGGGCCAGAGCGCGGTAGCGTCGACCGTCAGGCGGCCGTCGGGGTGTTGGGTGATCGAGGCGGGGTTCGACAGGCCACCGAGAAAGCGGCCCTCGTCGTCGCGGCTGCGCCAGGCGAGGAAGACCAACTGGCCGGTGGGGTCCTCGACGACCCGGCCGGCGTAGAAGGTGCCCGGGCCATCGCCGACCAGGGGCTCGTCGTGGGTCAACCGGTAGGGCCCAACCAGGTCGTCGGCGACGAGGTAGTGGGTGCCGGCCCAGGTGGCATCGTCCGGAACGCGGTTCGCCCGTTGGGACGAATGGAGATTGGTGCAGAAGAAGAGGTACCACTCGTCGCCGATCTGGACGGGCTGGGGAACTTCGAGGTGACCGAACTCGCCGGGCTCGCTGGCGGGCGGGAGTTGGTCCCAATGCAGGAGGTCGGTCGAGCGGGCCAGGCCGATGACGCCCCGCTCGTCGATCGGGCCGTGGTTGGCCCGGGCGGTGAAGAACATGTACCAAGCGTCTTCCTCCGGTTCGTAGCTGACCCATGGGTCTCGACAGGCTTGCCCGTCGGCCCAATTCACGGGGTCGGGCCGCTCGTAGAACCGCGGGTCGGCCACCACGATCGGGTTGTCCTCACCCCGTTTCCAGGCCGACAGCGACGGGTCGGTCGTCGTGGCGACGCCGATGCGCTGGGTGCGGTCCTGACGACCGCGGCCGGTATAGAAGAGGTACCAGGTGCCGTCGTGCTCGACGACGCACCCGGTCCAGGTCGCGAGGTCGTCCCAGGACCCCTCGGGACCGGCCATCAGGGCCGTCCCCCGACTGTCCCAGGTGATCAGGTCATCGGAGACGGCGTGGCCGATGGTGGCCCGCTCGTGGCGCAGCTCGGCGTCCGGGAGGTCCCGGGGGGCCTGGAGGTAGAAGAGGTGGTAGGGATCTCCGGAGCCGACCCGGCGGGGAGCCAGCCAGAAATCCCACAGCAGCATGTCCTCGGGAACATAGACCATCAACATCTCTCAGGACGCATCGCGCGGCGTGCCGGGCGGCGTGCCGGGCATAGACCGGCGCGGGTTCGGCATCAATCCTCGAAGAGGGTCGCGATCGGGAGCGTGAACCCGGGGACGACATCACCGAAGTCGAGGGTGTCGTCGGGGCCCAGGACGCGGGCGGTCCGATCCGGTGACCAGAGCTGGATCTCCTCGCGGTCCGGATGCACGATGGCGACGAGTGAGACGCCCTGATCGAGGTACGCGTTCGCCTTGGCGTGAAGGGTCGGAGTGGTTTCGGATGGAGACGCCACGTCGATCACGAGGTCGGGGATGACGCGGATGAACCCGCTTCGATCTGTCCGCGGAGGAATGCGTTCGGTCCGGACAAAGGCCACATCGGGGACAAGCACAAGTGGTCGTTCGGTCGAGAACTGAAATGTCCCCTCTGGGCCAGCGAGCCCGAGCTTCTCGATCCGGACGTAGACACCGAGTTCTTGGACCAACCGGCTGACGATCGCCATGTGGTCGAAGTTCGGCGACACGCTGATGAGTTCTCCCCACAACAGCTCGTGTTTTTGCCCATCCTCGGGCATCGCCTCGAATTCCTCGGTGGTCATCAATCGGGATGGTGATTTCGTGATTGCCGTCATGGTGACCGCTCCTGGAGTCTCAGCGGTGGTCCGGGTGGGGTCATGTCCTCACCGGAACAAGCGAGCGAGAGACAAGGCAAAGCCCGGTACGACATCGTCGAAGTCGAGCGAGTCGTTTCGACCCAGTACGCGAGGGGTTTGACCCGTCGACCAGAGCGCGATCTGTCTCGACTCGGGGTAGACGAGCACGACGATACCCACGCCGTGGTCGAGGTAGGCGGTGACCTTTGTCCGGATCGACCGAGTCGTCTCCGACGGAGAGATGACCTCGACTACGAGGTCCGGGACGGTGCTGGAGTAACGTCGGACTTGTTGATCAGCGGGAGGCGCGGCGTCGGCACGCACGAAAGCGACATCGGGGATCAACACCGAAGGCGGTTCCGTCGGGAGATTGATGGCCGTCTCCGTGACGACGTCACCGAGCCCGTGGTCTTCCACGTACACGGTCAGCGCGGAGATTACCCGACTCTGCAAGAGCCCGTGGCGATAGGATGGCGACACGCTGATCAACTCTCCCCACAGCAACTCGTGCTTCTGGCCGTCCTCGGGGAGAGCCTCGAACTCCGCGATGGTCAACGTGCGAGATGTTGCCTGGCTGGTCGCTGACATGGTGACCGCTCCTCGCGTCGATTCAGTTATCTCGGGGGGCCGATCGCGCTACCGAAAGAGGTGGACGAGAGAGAGGGAAAACCCCGGTACGACATCGCCGAAGTCGAGCGTGTCCTCCCGTCCTAGGTAGCGAGGGGTCGCTTCGGAGGACCACAGGGTGATTTCATGGCGCTCCGGGTAGACGATGACGACCATCCGAACGCCCTGGCCCAGGTAGGCGGTGCTCTTCCGCTGGATCGTCCGGGGGGTCTCGGAGGGGGAGATGACCTCGATCACCAGGTCGGGCACGACGTGGATGTTGCCCTTCGCCTGCTGATCCTGGGGCGGGATGTTCTCGGTGCGCACGAAGGCCACGTCGGGGACCAGGACGAGGGGCAAGTCGGTCTTGAATTCGAAGGTGCCCTCTGGCCCCACGATCCCAAGATCGTGCTCATCGACGTAGGTGGAAAGGGCCGCGACGAGTCGGCCGGTGAGCGCCATTTGCCGGAAGTTGGAGGCCACGCTGATCAGTTCCCCCCACAGGAGTTCGTGTTTTTGGCCGTCCTCCGGCAAGGCTTCGAATTCCGCGATGGTCATCAGCCGGGTTGGTGAGGTGGTCGTGGTGGTCATCGGAGACCTCCCGAGAGTGGGGTGGCGGAGTGACGCGGATGCCCGGGTGGGCAACCCCAGCGTACCACCCTGGCCGGTCGAGATCACCACGTCGGGAGGTCAGTACCCGAGGCGCTTGTCGACGGTATTGAGCAAGGGTTCGCCGCGGGAGAAGCGCTCGATGTTGTCGCGGAAGATCTCCACCACGCGGCGCTCCTTGGGGTCTGAGGCCCCGGCGAGGTGGGGGGTGATGAGCAGGTTGGGCGCGTCGTAGAGGGGGCTGTCCGGCGGGAGGGGCTCCTGTTCCGTCACGTCCAGGGCCGCCCCGGCGATGGTACCGGCCCGGAGGGCATCGACAAGGGCCACCTCGTCGACCACCCCGCCCCGGGAGATGGCGATCAGGTAGGCCGTCGAGCGCATTTTGGCCAGGGCGGCGGAGTCGATGAGGTGGTGGCTCTCGGGGGTCAGTGGAGCGGCGATGACGACGACGTCGGACCCCGAGAGCAGGGTGTCGAGCTGGCTGGAGGGAAGGACCTCATCGACGTAGGGATCGCCGTCGACGGCCTGGGCATCGAGGGCGATCAGGTTCATCTCGAAGGCCGCGGCCCGCTGGGCGATGGCGCGGCCGATGGCGCCGAAACCGATGATGCCCATGGTGGAATGCATGATCTCCCTGGCCGATCGGTAGAGGGGGGCCCGGTCCCACCGGCGCTCCCGCTGCTGGTCCCAGCAGGCTGGGATCTCCCGGGTGAAGGCCAGGAGCAGGCCGAAGACGTGCTCGGCGATGCTGGGGCCGTGGGCGCCCCGGGTGTTGGTCAGGAGGATGTCGCTCTCGACCAATGTTGGCATCGAGGCGACGAACTCGACTCCGGCGCTGGGGGCTTGGATCCAGCGGAGGCGAGTCCCGGCGGCCAACAGGGCGTCGGTCGGCCGGCCGAAGGAGACATCGGCGTCGGCGATCATCGACAGGGCCTCGGTCTCGTCGCGGGCCCGGACGATATCGAGGTTGGGCACGGCGCCGTCGAGGAGGCCGAAATGGGCCTCGCCCTCGGCGGCGAAGAGCACGATCTTCACGGGGTCTGTCTCCTTACGTCGTCGGTCGATGTCGATGGGGGGAACCGGGGCCAGGCGTGCCCGACACCGGTCGAGATCATCGATCAGTCGTCGTCTGGCACCGGGCCCACCACGAACATCCGGGCCGGAGGGGCCTGACGGCCGGGTCGCGTCGCCAGGCTTCCGGGGCGACCCGCCGCGATCAGTAGCGGACGGTGGCGCCCTCGATGGCCGAGGTGGACTCGATCTCTGCCCGGGTCGCCGCCTGCCAATCCAGGCTAGCGAGGTCGGCGCTTAGCCCGGCGAGCAGGTACTTCAACTCGCTGGCCATGGCGCAGAATTGGAACCCTTCCCCGATGCGCTGGGCGACCCCGGCGGCGTGGGAGCAGTGGATGCCGGGGGCGACGCCGTGGCGGACGCAGGCCTCGCGGACGCGGGCGATGGCGCCGGAGAGGGCCGGGTCGTCGCTCTCCAGGGGGACGCCGAGGCCGAGGCCCATCGAGGCGGCCAGGTCGTTCGGGCCGATGAAGC
>JBBJOE010000131.1:0-7104 GCA_037721765.1 Thermomicrobiales bacterium | reverse complement strand
ACCACGTCGGCCATCACCTCGCGGGTGGTGGCCCGGGCCGAGACGTCCGGGTATCCGTCGCCGCCCGCCGCCATGAAGTCGTTGGTGGCCAGGGTGTAGGTGGCCGACTCGCTCAGGTCGACCGCCTCGGTGCCGCAGCTGCCGTCCTCGTTCTGGATGACGACATCTTGGACCCGGCTGCCGGGCGCGGCCGTGACGTCGTAGGTGAAGCAGAGGCCGGAGACCTGGGCGAAGGACCCGGCCGCATCCGGCATCGCCGCGACGCCCTGCTCCAGGTAGCCGAGCAGTTCGACGCCGCTGATCTCGGCGGTGGTGACCACGTTGCCGAACGGCAGCACGCCGAGGACCGTGCCCCGGGTGATGGCGTTGGCCGGGGCGTCGGCGGCGCAGAAGTCGTCCGGGCTGTCCGAGGCCGGGCAGGTCAGGTCGGCGCGGAGGCCGCCGGAGTTGGTGATCGCGAAGTCGGCGTCCTCGTAGGTCGCCAGGATCGCGTCGGTGACGACGTTGCCGACCAGGCTCTCGCAGGTCCGGCCGTTCTCGTTGCCGCAGGCGTCGGCCCGGGGGATGGCGACCCCGGCGGTGCCGATCGTGGCGCCGAGGATCGGCTGCAACTCGGCGTTCAGTTCATCGAGCCGGGCCTGGATGGCCTCGTCGGCGGCCACGCCGACTCCCCAGGGGATGTGCTGGTCGGCCGTCTTGTAGACGACCTCCCCGGTCGTGGCGTCGATCACGATCCGGATGCGGGTGAACTCGGCGCCCTTGCTGCGGTTCTCGGTCAACAGCACGCCGTTGGGCCGGATCTCGGCCAGCGAGACGCCGGTGTGGTCGCCGATCACGACATCGACGCCCTCGACCGCGTCGGCCAAGTCGATGACCGGACCGGTCGGGTTGCCAGCCTCATCTTCCCCGGTGGCGCCGAGGTGGCCGAAGGCGACGACGGCCGAGACGCCCTCGGACCGCAGTTCGGCGGCGCGCTCGTTGACCAGCGGCAGGGCCTCGGTGACGGTGTAGGGTCCGAGGGCGCCGGGGCGGGTCAGGTTCGGGATGTCGGCGTTGCTGAAGCCGACCAGGCCGACTTGGACGCCGTCTAGCTCGATGACCAGGGCGGTGTCGTCCCCGGCCGTCGCGCCGTCCTCGTCGAGGACGTTGACGGAGAGGTAGGGGAACTCGGCCAGCGGGGCGATGGTGTCGCGCTGGTAGTCGGCGCTGACGTCGAAGTTGTGGTTGCCCAGGGCGTCGGCGGTGAAGCCGAGGGCGTTCATCATCTCGATCGTCGGCGTGTCGCCGAAGTAGGCCGAGATCGGCGGCGTGGCTCCGATCGAGTCACCCCCGGCCAGGGTGATCATGATCCCCGGCGCGGCGGCACGGTACAGCTCGAACCAGGGGGCCAGGTAGGCGGCCCCGCCGACCGGGAAGGTGGGGTTGTCGGCGCCTTCCTCGTCCAGGTCGTCGGCGGACCCGAAGAGCGGCACGATCTGGCCGTGGAAGTCGCTGACGTTGAGGATCGTCACCTCGCGCAGGTCGGCTCCCCCTTCGAGGATGTCGTAGCGGATCTGGCCCCGGGCCTGGAGAGGGCCGGGGATGCCGAGCAAGAACGCGATCGTCGGCGCGATATCGACCGGCCTCATGTCGCTGATCGGCGCGTCCGCGTCGATGATGCCCGGCCCGCCCGCCAGGAAGGTAGCGTGCATGTTGATGTTGCTCTCGAGGTCGACGGTGTCCGGCAGGAATCCGTGCTGGCCGAAGAACTCGGAGGGGGCGATCGCTTCGCCCGGCGCGGCGGCGTCGAACTGGTAGGGCGGATTGAGGACCACGACGATGTCACCGCTCCGGGTCGGGTGGAGGGAGTCGCTCCCCTGGACATCGCGCAGCTCATCCTTGAGCAGCACGTCGGCGACGACCGGGACATCGGGGTTGGCCGGGTCGACCAGGCCCTCGAAGGCCGTCACGATCGCGGCGGTGACCGCCTCGACCTCCTCCTCCGGCACCACGCCGGTCGGGTCACGATCGACGATGTTGAGGTAGATCTGGGCCGTTCCACCCGCCCAGCAAGCCTTCGCGGCCGGGCCGGTCGGGGCCGCCTCGGGATCGGGGGTGGCGTCGTCCGGCACGATCGGCACGGGGATCCGGCAGTTGCCGAGTTGCTCATCCTCGACCACACCCGCCTCTTGCAAGACCAGCCCGGCGTTGACCGCGTAGTAGGCGGGGGCGAAGCCGTGGTCGGAGACGACGAAGGTCGTGTCGTCGCCGCCGGTCAGGTCCTGGGCCAGGGCCAAAGTCTCGTCGGCCAGGACGTAGGCGGAGCGGATCGCGGCCTCGCGGGCCGCCAGCATCCCGTCCGGGGTGCCGTCGCCCTCGATGTCGTCGTAGTAGGGGTTGGGGGCGCCGTTCACCGTCTCGGTGACCAGGCCGAGGAACTGGTGGCTGAACTCATCGGTGACCGGGGTGCCGAGCAGCAGCAGGTCCGGCTGGACGCCGAGGTCCTCGATGATGTGGCGGAGGTAGGCGTGGTGGGCGTCGGCCCAGAGGTGGCCCTGTTCGACGTAGGTGGCGTCATCGACGATCCGGGCCTCGAGCGGGGCGAAGTCGGCCGCGGTCGAGGTCGGGAAGTCGCGGGCCAGGGTCTCGGCGAAGTCCGCGCAGGCCGCCTCGGCGCAGCCCTCGTAGCTGGCGTTGGCCCGGGCGATCGAGGTGTAGTAGAGGCGGAACTGGGAGAGGTCGGCGGCGATGTCGATCGCCTTCAGGTAGAACCCGGCCGTCTGGCCCTCGCGCTCTCCGGTCAGTGTGACCTTGATGTCGGCCCATTCCCCGGCCGCGAGGTCGGCGACGGCCGCCGCGCCGTCCTTGGCGGCGGAGGCGGGAGAGGCCACGTCCGGGGTCGCCCCCGCCGCGGTGCCGGTCTCGCCCGGTACGACCGTTACCCGGTCGTAGTTCTCCTGGCCGTCGTCGGTGCTGTCGTAAATGTAGAGGAGGAACGTGCGGTCGACGTTGTCTTCCTCTGGGAAGGCGGTGCTGGTCAGGGTCAGGGCTTGCTCCATCGCCGGGCTGAAGGACTCCGGCACCCCGGACCATCCCTCGGCCGGGGCCAAGTCGACCCGCTGGTTGGTGACGCCGAAGCGGTCGGCCTGCTCATTGGGGATGTCGTAGTTGGCGAGCACGCCCCGGTCGGAGAGGAAGGACCGGAAATCGACCACCGGACCTTGGAGGGCCGGGTCCAGGCCGCGTGCCCCGACCCACTCCAGCGCGACCACGGTCTTGCCGGCCCGCTCGGCGGCCTGGGCGATGTGGTCCGCTTGCAGGATGCCCGGCTCGTAGGCGGATGACGAGCTGCCGAAGTCGGCCTCACCGGTCCGGTGGAAGGTGTTGTTCGTGCTGCCGTGCTCGCCGGGGTAGGTACCGGTGGCAACGGTGTGCCAGCCGACGCCGGTGTTGGGCGGGAAGGCCTGGACCATGCCGTTCTCGCCGGATACTCCCGACTCGGCCAGGGCGGTCAGGGCCGGCAGAGCGCCCTCGGCGCCGTAGCGCTCGACCAGATCGGGACGCATGCCGTCGGCGGAGAACAGGATCACCCGCTCGGCGCCGCCCCCGGCCACCGGGGTCCCTCCGGGGGTGGCGGCCGGGCTGGCCCCGGGCGACGCACCGGGCGTTGCCTGGAGCAGGGACGCGGCGCCCCCGGGCCCGGCGAGGACCAGCGCGACGATGAGGGCGACCAGGGCCGGTGGGATCGCGAGGGTCGTGGCGGCGCGGTGACGCTGTCTCATCGCCCGGTACTCCTTGGTGAGGTGAACGGCGAAGCGCGCGGCCCCCCGCGCGCGGACTCGACCATCATACCGAACTCGGCGAAGGCGTAGCTTAAGGTGTTGGTAAGTCGTCGGGGGTTCGCCCCCCGCCGGTAGCTCCCGGTCCCCAACCCGGCTCCGGACGCACGCGGCGGGACGCCAAGAGCGCGACGCCGGCGAGTACGAAGGCGGCGGTCGCCCACCATCCGAGGTCCGGCCACGACCCGAGGACGTAGCGGGCGTCCCACCAGCGCAGGCGGTCGGCGAGGTCCGGGGCGAACGCCAGGGTCGTCGCCGTGAGGCCCGCCAGTGCGAGGGCGGCGGCGGCGCCCCGGGGGGGCAGGGATCGCCAGGGCGGCCCCGACCAGCAGCAGGACGGCGAAGCCGAGGGCCAGGCGAGAGACCTGGGCGGCGTTGTCGCTGCGGACCAGGCTGGCGAGGCCTTGCACCTCGCGGGCGCGCTCGGCGGCGACGAGGCCCATGGCACCGGCGGCGATCGCCGGCAGCAGGCGGGCCGGGTCGGCCCACCTTCGCCGTCGGGCGATCGACCAGGCAACCAGCCGACCATCCCCGCCGCCGGCCGGCACGGTGACCGAGACCGTGCCCGTCGCCGTGTCCCGCCTCAGGGTGGTGACCGCACCGGCGATGGCGAGGAAGGTGCCCGGTGGCGGACGCCACTCCCGCGTCTCGCCCGCCGCGATGATTAGGTCCCGACTGATCAGGGTCAGACCGTCGTGGCGACGGACCAGGTGCTCGGCACCGCCGTCGATCGGCACCGTCGGCGGCTGGGTCGCGATGGCCGACGGGACGGAGACGGCCCGGCCACGACCACGGCCGACGATCAGCTGTTCGTCCGGGTCGGGTGCTGCGTCCGGGGAGGGAGCGGTCGCGACATGGCGGCCGGAGGCCGGCAGCAGGTCGATCACCAGCCAGCCCGCCAGTAGGACGACCGCACCGGCCACGCCCCAGAAGAGGAGGGGAGGCATCTCGAGTCCGGCCGGGTGGGGCAGCCGGTCGCCGACGTGCAGCACGGGGAGGACGATCATGCCCGAGGGACCCGTCTCCTCGCCTTCGGCGCGAGGGTGGGCGCGGGGCGTGTTCGGTCCCGGAGAGGGCCGGATACCACCGGCCGGTACGATGCGTGGCAGTTGGCCATCACGATCCTCCGATGGCGAGGTCAAGGCGCCATGGACATGGCACGGAGCCCGACGACGCGGCCGGGACTGGTGGGACCGGCGTTAGCCGTCCCCCAATCATGCCGTGTCAGGTCGGGCGTAGGCCAGTTTGCGGCAGGCGGCGGCGAAGCCGACGCTCTCGTAGAGGCGTTTGGCGGCCGGGTTATCGGCCATGTGGGTCACCTTGATCAGGCTCGCACCGCCGGCCATCATCCGGCGGATGCCCTCGGTCAACAGGGCTTGGCCCAGGCCGCGCCGCTGGTAGGCATCCTCCGTCCGGACCGGCTCGAAGAGGCCGACGCCGTTGGCGGCGTCGAGCCAGCACAGGCAATAGGCGGCCACGTCGCCCGCCGGAGATCGGATGCAGAGGTCGAGGTCGGGCCGGTAGAGCGATGTCTCCCGCAGCAGCTCGGCCACCCGATCCCCGTTGCGCCGGACCAGGTGATGCGGCTGCCCGGCGGGCCGCTGCCGGTCGTCGGAGAATCGGAACCCCGCCGGCAGCGGTCTCGGGTCGGGGAGCCGGTCCGGTCGTTGGGTGGTCTGGACCGAGTCGTCGGAGGGGGCCCGCCGGAACCCGGCGGCTTCGAGGCGGTCCCGCAACGCGGGCTCGTCCTCCCGGACGATGATCGTCACGGTCCGCCCACCGTCCCCGAGGGCGACCAGGCGGGCGATGGCGTCCGGCAGGACGAGGCGGTGGACGGCGTCGGCATACCGCGGCCGCCAGGCGATGTCGGCCTCGACCTTGCCGGGGCCCTCCGACGTGTCACGGTTGGTGGCCGCCGAGAGGCAAGCGGCGACGGTCCCGTCCGGCGCCCACCAGAAGGTCCAGTCACTCGCCGTCAGCGATGGCTCGTCCTTCCACCACCATTGGACATCGCCCGCTTCCCAGACGCCCGCCATCGGGTCGTCGGCCCGGATGGCGCGGAAGAGATCCGTGGCGACCCGGAGGGCGTCGGGGCCGGTGAGGGTGGTGGTAGGCCAGGGGGCAGGGGTCGTCATGGGGACCTCGGATGGGTTACGGCGCAACGGACGACGATTCTCGGCCGGGCGAAGGTAGTGTGGCGAACGGTTCCGTGGGCGAGAGCATATCCGGGAACAGGCTCGGCACATCGCGGCGAGGCGATCGGTCATAGCGGGAGGACCTCGTGTCCTCCCGCTGTCCGCGACCACGAATGATCGGTCTGGGCTCGGCGACGCGGTGTTCCACGGTCGGCCCGG
Organism: Thermomicrobiales bacterium; assembly: GCA_037721765.1. GTDB lineage: Bacteria > Chloroflexota > Chloroflexia > Thermomicrobiales > UBA6265 > JACCVE01. The sequence continues at coordinate 932 of JBBJOE010000131.1, read as the reverse complement.
TCCGGTATGATCGGACGGAAAGCAATGGGGTCGTCGCGGCCGGTGACGCGGGCGGGAGGAATTTCCACATGAGCGAACCCGAACGCGGGCCAGCCGATGCCTTCGCGGCGATGATCGCGGCGATCGGTGACCAGCCGGGCGTGACGCCGCCTGACCCAACCGGGGCGGGGAAGCGGTTCGGGGCGGACGCCCTGAAGGTGAATGACAAAATTTTTGCCATGCTCGTCGGCGATCGCCTCGTGGTCAAGTTGCCCCGGCAGCGGGTCGATGACCTGATCGCCCGGGGTCACGGGGAGCGATTCGCCTCCGGGCAAGGCCGGCCGATGAAGGAGTGGTTCTCGGTCGGGCCGTCGGCGATGCCGGACTCACTCGACCTGGCGCGGGAGGCCCTGGCCTTCGTGGCGTCGGGGCGGTGACGGGGAAGCGTGGGCCGGGGTGGTGACCGTCGGGGCCGGTCCGGATGGCCGAGGACTCGCGGGGGAGACGAGGAGACCGATGCGGATCTACTGGGGCGGGCCGATGTTCACGGCGGCCGAGGTGGCCTATAACCTGGCGATGGCGGCGAAGCTCCGGGATCGGGGGCACGTCGTCTATTGCCCGAACGAGAGCGAGCCGATCAACGACAAGACCCGGACCGACATCACCGCCGAGAAGATCTACCGGGCCGATATCGAGGCCCTGGAGGACGCCAACGTCTACGTCTGCCAGGTCAGCGAGGACTCCGGCACCAACTGGGAGGCTGGCTACTTCGATTGCCTTAGCCGCCACGTCGATCCCGCCCGGTATTGGGGCGTCCTCGGCCTGGCGACCGACATCCGGCTCAACGTCGTGCCGCGGCCGGACCAGGCCCGGGCCGAAAACATGGCCGGCTACGTCAACCCGTTCGTCGCCGGGGGGCTGCTGGGCTCGCTCGGCATCGTCTACGACGAGGG
>JBBJOE010000130.1:0-7186 GCA_037721765.1 Thermomicrobiales bacterium | reverse complement strand
CAACGAGGGACAGTACAACTCAAACATCATGATCGAGGACATCGCCGACCAATTGCAGACCACGTTGGGTCTGGAGGTCCAGATCAACGAGCTGGTCGAGCAGCCGTTCCGGGACGCGCTGTACACGAACACCTCCCCACTGGTCTGGATCCGCTGGTGGTACGACTACCCGGATCCGGATAACGGGTACTACGACATGTTCTACGGCGGCAAGCCCGCCGGTTCGAAGCGGCAGGCCTGGGAGAATGACGAGTTCGACCGGATCGCCACCGAGGCCAAGGGCGTGCTCGATCCGGACGAGCGGCTGGCGCTCTACGTCGAGTGCGAGCGGATCATCCAGGAAGACGTCGGGTACATGCCGATCGTCTACCGGGTGGACCAGAATGCCTTCAAGCCGTGGGTCCAGAATGTCCCGAGCAACAGCCTGGGCTTCAGCGTGCCGGATGGCAACATCTACGTCCGGGCGGCGACCGAGTACCGGATCGAGGGGCGCGAGGGATAGCCGGCCCCGGCGCTTGAGACCACCGTTGACGATCGCGGGAGGGCCGGGATGCCGAAAGGTGTCCCGGCTTTCCTCTCTCCGGCGCGGGCCATCCTGGCGACACGGTCGGGAGGGCCCGGCCGCGTCGGGCCGTGCGATACTGAGAGCCTCCGACGAGTGCCGATCGGGACGACGAGACCCCGGGGAGAAGACCATGAGCGAGGGGAAGCAGCAGCACCCGGCCTACCTGTGGTGGAACGGCCAGCAGCGGGCCTGGGAGGACGCCACGGTCCACGTCTCCGACCTCGGCTGGTCCACGGTCGGGGCGGTGTTCGAGGGCATCCGGGGGTATTGGAACCCGGACACGCAGCAGTTGCACGTCTTCCGACTCGCCGAGCACCTCCAACGGCTGGCGATGTCGACCAAGCTGGTGCGGTTGCCGCTGGCCTACGACCGGGCGGCGCTGACCGGGGCGATCACCGACCTGCTGACGGCGAACGAGTCCCGCGAGGATACGTATATCCGGCCGCTGGCCTACACCGGCAAGACCTCCGGGAAGCGGTTCTCCCAGATCGGGAGTGACGCCGAACTGCTGATCAACACCCACCCGATGCCTTCTCACCTGGGGACCGGGATGACCTACACCGCCAAGGTGAGTTCCTGGACGCGCATCTCGGACAACGTGATGCCGCCGAGAGTGAAGAACCTTTCGAACTACCGCAACGGCCAACTGGCTGGGTACGAGGCCACGTTGGACGGGTACGACACCGCGTTCCTGCTCAACACGCGGGGGCAGGTGGCCGAGGCGCCGGGCGCCTGCGTGATGATGGTCCGGGACGGCAAGCTGTTCACGCCGGACAGTGGGGCCAGCATCCTGGAGAGCATTACCCGGGACGCCCTGATGACGATGACCCGGGAGGTCCTGGGGATGGAGGTCATCGAGCGCGGCATCGACCGGACCGAGCTGTACATGGCCGACGAAGTGTTCACCTGCGGCACCGCCGCCGAGATCACGCCGGTGGTGGACATCGACAAGTACGCGATCGGGTCCGGCGAGATCGGGCCGGTCACGGCCGAATTGGATCGCCTGTTCCAGGATGTCCTGCGCGGGCGTGAGACGCGCTACGGGCAGTGGCGCACGACCGTGGACATGCCGGTGATGGCGCCCGTATCGTGATCGGCATCGGCCCCTCCTGATCGGGGGATGGGTCATCCTCGACGGGCAGGAGCGGGACGATGGGACGGGAGACGGGCCGAGCCGAGCGGGACGACGCGTCGCGCGGTGGGGGGATTCGCCCCGCCGCGCGGTCGGTGCTGGCCACCCTGGTCCTCGTGACGGTGTTCGGCCTCGGGGCCGGGGCCGGCTGGGCCGGGCGCGGCGCGGCGCCGGATGGCGGGGCCGGGGCGGCCCAAGACCTCTCGGACGCGGACGATTTCGAAATCTTGGAGGATACCTGGACCGCGATCCAGGAAAACTACGTCGACCTCGACTCGGTCGACGAGGAGGTTCTGATCTACGGCGCGGCGACGGGGATGGTCGAGGCCCTGGGCGACACCGGGCACTCGCGATTCCTCGACCCCGAGCAGGCCGCCAGTTTCATCCAGTCCCTGAGCGGGCGCCGGGTCGGCATCGGCATCGGGATCGAGCCAGTCGCGGGCCAGTACGTGGTCACCACGGTGCTGCCGGACTCGCCGGCCGACGCGGCCGGGGTCGAGCGGGGCGACGTGCTTCTTACCGTCGACGGCCAAGGCGTCGAGCGATTGACCGACATCGACCTGGCAATCCTGCTCAGGGGCGAGGAGGACACGGTCGTTACCCTCTCGCTGCGGCGCCCCGACGAAGCGGAGGCCTTCGACGTCGAGATCACCCGGGCGGTCCTGGTCGTCGAACCGGTGACGTGGGGGATGTTGCCGGATGACGTCGGCTTCATCCATATCCGCCAGTTCTCCTCGGGCACCGCGGCCGGGGTCCAGGACGCGGTCGCCGACCTGCGAGATCGGGGTGCGACGGCGCTGGTGCTGGACATGCGCGACAACCCGGGCGGCCTGGTGGCCGAGGCGATCGCCACCGCCAGCCAGTTCATGCCGGAGGGCGAGGTCGTCTACCGGCAGGAGGACCGCGACGGGGCGACGGAGACGTTCCGGACCCTGGACGGCGGGGTCGCGCTCGACCTGCCGATGGTCGTACTGGTGAACGCGGCCTCGGCCTCGGCGGCCGAGATCGTCGGCGGGGCGCTGCGCGATAACGGCCGGGCAACCCTGATCGGCGAGACCACGTTCGGGACGGGGACGGTGCTCAACACCGTGGACCTGGACGATGGGTCGGTGGTGGTGATTGGGGTCAGGCTCTGGCTGACCCCGGCCGGTGACTCGATTTGGCGGGTCGGCGTGGAGCCGGACACCGAGGTCACGCTGGACCCGGGGACCTACCCGACGACGCCGGAGGACGATGCCGAGATCACTTCGGCCGAGTTGGCCCGATCCGATGATGCCCAATTGCGGGCGGCCTTCGAAACGGTGACCGCGGACGGGCCAGGGACCGCGACGCCGGGGGCCTCGCGCTCGTGATCCTCCCGGCGGCGCCCGGGCCGCGTGCGTCCCGTTGCCATGGCACGGGACGCGCGATGATCGCCTCGCCGTGACGGGGCGACATCTCGCACGGGCCTCCTTCCCGAGACCGGCCTTTCGGCATGGTATGGTAGCGACGGTGACCGGCTCGTCGGTTCGGCGTGTCTTGGCCCGAACGGCCAGTCCCATCCTTCGCTGTCTCGTGCCTCCGGTTCCCGTCGTCCGTCCACCGAACCGCTCGACCCATCCGCCTCAGGGGGCGCACCCGCATGTTCTCGACGGAAAGTTGGCCGCGCCCGGTCGCGCGCGTCTGGACGCTGGGTCAACGGTTCCAGAAGTTCCTCGTGGTGGGGACGGTCGGGATCATCGTCAGCCAGGTCTTCCTGCTGCTGTTCCACGGGCTGATGGGCATCGACCTCGGCGTGGCCGGGCCGGTGGCGATCGGCCTGTCGATGGTGGCGACGTTCATCTTGAACGAGATGTGGACCTGGCACGACCGGGGGACCGGGCGGATCGTTCACCGGATGCTGCCCTACGCGGTGATCAACACCGTCGGCCTGATCATCAATAGCCAGGTGCTGGTCTATTTGGTCGAGCGGCAGGGCATCCACTTCCTGGTCGCGAACCTGATCGGCGCGGGCATCGCGGCCATCTGGAACTTCCTGCTCAACAACGCGATCACGTGGCGGGCCTGACGCGCGTCGCGCGTCGTGGGATGGCCCTCCCGGTGATTCCCCGGCGGTCCGCCATGGCCCGCGAAGCGACGGTCCGGCCCCGGGCCGCCTGGCTCGATCTAGATCGGGCCTGGTTGGTGCCGCTCCTGGTCCTCTTTCTCGCCAAGCAGGTGCTGCTGGTCGGGATCATCGGGCCCTTCACCGGCCATGACGAGGTAGACCACTTCTATTACATCCAGCGCCTGGCGGCCGGACAGGGGCTCGGCGAGGTCGGGGCGGTGCTGCTGCCCGAGGCGGCCGCCCCCTACGAGGAGTACGTCGCCGACTTCCCCTATAACGCCGAGGTGATCCAGCCACCGCTCTACCACGTGACCCTCGCGGGTCTCGCCCGCCTGGTGCCGGGGGAGGGTCTCGGCGACCTGTTCGCGTTCCGGGCCGTATCGGCCGGGCTCGGGCTGGCGGCGCTGGCCCTGACCTACGCGATCGCGGCGATGTTGTTCCCGTCGACGCTGTTCGCCCGGGCGGGGACGGTGGCGTTCGTGGCCTTCCAGCCACAGTTCTCGTTCGAGGCGGCGATCGTCAACCATGACATCCTCGTCATCGCGCTCTTCACCGCGGTCGGCTACCTCTGCCAGCGCGGCCTGCGGGACGGGTTCGGTCCTGGGTCGGCCCTAGCTATCGGCCTCCTGAACGGGGTCGGGCTGTGGACCAAGGTCAGCCATGGCCTGGTTCTGCCGATGGTCGGTGCCGCCCTCCTGATCGCGGCCTGGGACCGGCGTGGACAGGGACGCCGGGCGCCGTCTCGGCAGGCGCTGGCGCGACTGGTAGGACACGGAGCCTTGGCGACGCTGCTGCCGATCGTGCTGGTCTCGCCCTGGTTCCTGCGATCCTATCGCCTGTACGGCGACCCGTCCGGGGCGGAGCGGCTGCGGGAGATCCCGGAGTACGGCGAGCAGGCCAGCACCTATCCGGAGATGGTCCGCTCGGCCGGTTTCTGGCAGGGTCGCCTGGAGGACTTCTGGGCGAACTACGGCTGGCGCCAGGTGCCCTTCGATGCCGCGGACTACCAGCTCCTGTGGGCTGCCTGGGCCCTGGCCGGCCTGGGGCTCGGGGCGCTCGCGGTGCGTGGGCTGGTCGGCGGGCCGCTGCGGTTGCCGCCCGTCCTGACCAGGCTGCAACGCCGGGCACTGGCGATGTGGGGCGTGGGCATCCTCTCGGTCACGGTCGGGGTCCTCTATGTCGGCACGATCCAATTCACGCAATCGCGGTTCGCTTTCCCGGCCATGGCGGGGTTCGCGCTGTGGTCGACCGCCGGCTGGGCGGTCTGGGTCCCGGCCCGGCTGCGGAACGGGGCGACCGTCGTGCTGGCCCTAGCCTTCCTGCTGCTGACGGTCTCGACGGCGGTCCGCTTCCTGATCCCCTTCTACCACGGGCCGGGCGGCGGCTGGGTCCCCGCGTCGTGAGTCGCCGGTTCATTGCGATGGGGGCGTTCCTGGCGGTCTGCCTCGTCCTGGGGGCGACGCTGGTGGTGCCGGTCGATGTCCGGCACAGCGCGCCGTTCGGGTTCCGCCTGACCCTGGACCCGGACCGGGCGATCGCGGTGACCGGGGCGACGGTGACGCCGAACTACCCAAACTTTCACCGGGTCGACCTCGACCTCCGGTCCTACACCCCGGACGAACGCTACGACCTCACCGTCTACGTCCAGGAGGTGCCACTGCCGGCGACCGGGGAGGAGGGCGAGGGGGACGCGGCCCCGGAGCCGGTCCCGGCGCCGGCACCCGGACCGTCGCGGACGGTCCGCCTCGGGCTGGACCATGAGGACATCGCGGCCGAAAAAGGGGCCTTCGCCGACCCGTTCGTATCGGTCCGGTTCGATCCGATCGAGGAGTCGTCCGGCCGTGCCTATTACGTGTGGGTGGACAGCGGGGCGAGCAACGACGACGCTGTACTGACGGTCTGGAGCGTGAAGAGCTATTCGCGGGTGGCGGGCTACACGGTCCTGGCGGCGTTCCTGGCCGACCCGCCGGGGGATGTGCCAGGCTGGGCCGGCCGGATCATTTTCGGGACGGCGATCGCGGGCTTTGCCCTGGCGTCCGCTGCCGTCGCCGCCGCGCTGGCCGGGGCACGGGGAGGGACGGTGGTGCCCGTGGGGACCGGTCGCTCGGGCCGGGAATCGCGAGCGGGACCAGGGCCAGGATGGCCCGAATGATGGTGTACACTGCCCCGACGATCCGCGCCCGCGCAACCTTCGCCGGAATGGTGATGGGGCGTGGACGCTGGGCCGTCGAGGCATCTGCCATCGCCCCCGAACGCGCCGCGACCGTGCCGGCGTCCAATGACCTCCCTCGCCCATGACGTGGTCATGGTCGCATTCGCCCATCGGCTCGGCGCCCCGGGACACGCGTGACCCGGCGGCCCGCCCGCCAGGAGAGGAACCCGCATCGATGGAGAACGGACATCATCCGCGACCCAACGGGACGTCCGCCGTCCCGGCCGCCGCCGGCGCCGAGAACAAGACGGTGGTCATGGGCGCGGGACCCGGCGGCCTCTGCGCGGCCTACGTCCTGAGCAAGGCCGGCGTTCCCACGGTTGTCCTTGAGAAGGCGCCGTTCGTCGGCGGCCTGGCCCGGACGATCAAGCACCAGACCGAGGCGGGGGAGTTCAAGTTCGACATCGGCGGCCACCGCTGGTTCACCAAGAACGAAGAGCTCAACGACATCTTCCGGGAGGTGATCGCCGAAGAACTGCTGATGGTCAACCGGACCAGCCGCATCTACTTCGACGGCAAGTACGTCTTCTACCCGCTGAAGATCAGCAACGCCCTGAAGGAGATCGGCCCGGTGATGGCCGCCCGGGCGGTGGCTGACCAGCAGCTCCAACAGGTCAAGCAGAAGGCGCAGCCGAAAGAGATCCTGTCGCTGGAGGACGCCTTCGTCAACCAGTACGGCAACACCCTCTACAAGCTGTTCTTCAAGCGCTACTCCGAGAAGGTTTGGGGTCTGCCCTGCGACCAGATGAGCGGCGACTGGGCCACCCAGCGAACCAAGGGGATGTCCCTCTGGACGGCGGTCCGCGACGCGGTGGTCCCGTCGAAGGGCAAGGTCGTCAGCCTGATCGACGAGTTCATGTACCCGCGGGAAGGCTTCGGCCGCTTTTCGGAGCGGATGGCCGACACCATCACCGGCCTCGGCAACCAGATCCAGCTCGGCTATGGCGTCGAGCGCGTCCACCGTGAGGGGGACAAGGTCGTCGCGGTGACGGTCTCGACCGAGCATGGCCCGGAGCGGATCGAGGGGGACCACTTCATCTCCTCGATCCCGTTGACGCTGCTGGCCCAGATCATCGACCCGGCGCCGCCCGCCGCGGTGGTCGCGGCGGCCAAGTCGCTCACCTTACGCAACGTGATCACGGTCAACCTGATGCTCAACAAGCGCCCGGTGACGCCCGACACCTGGCTCTA
>JBBJOE010000129.1:0-7202 GCA_037721765.1 Thermomicrobiales bacterium | reverse complement strand
CGACTCGAGGGACCGGTCCAGACGACGCGGTGGTCAGGTGCCCGCCGTCGCGTCACGTGGTCCGCCCCTAGCCCGCAGGAGTGATCGCCATGAACACCGCCGACCTGGCCGCACGTCTTCCCCATCTCCACGCCCAACTGTCACGACGCGAATGGCTGCAGATCGCCGCCGCCAGTGGCGGGGCGCTCGCGACTGGCCTTGCGCTTCGAACCGCCGCCGGCGCTCAGGACTCCTCCGCCACCCCGGTCGCTGGCGGGACCTGGACCATGGCCCTGGCCGGAAACCCCACCGCCTATCCCATCACCGCTCCGGGGGCCCTCAACGACATCCTGGTCAACAAAGTCATCTACAACAACCTCGTCCAGTACCAACTGGTCGACAACGCCATCGAGGTCGTGGGCGACCTAGCGGAATCGTGGGAACCGAACGCCGACCTGTCGCAGTACACGTTCACGCTGCGGTCGGGGGTGACCTGGCACGACGGTCAGCCCTTCACCTCAGCCGACGTGGTCTTCACCCTCCAGAGCATCCTGGACCCCGCGGTGAACGCGTCCCAGCGCGGCAACCTCGCCCGGATCACCGCCGTCGAAGCGCCGGATGACCTGACGGTCGTCGTGAGCCTGAGCTCTCCCTACGCGGACCTGCCGATCATGCTCGGCTACAACGTCGGGATCGTGCCGAAGCACCTGCTGGAAGGTCAGGACCTGAACGAGCCGACGGCGTTCCTGCGGCAACCGATTGGCACCGGCCCGTTCAAGTACACGGAGTTCTCCGCGGGCGATTTCCTCTCGGTCGAGGCGAACCCGGACTACTTCGACGGCCCGCCACTCCTGGAGTCCATCATCTTCAAGATCATCCCCGATGGGAACGCTCGGGTGGCGCAGGCGCAATCGGGTGAGCTCGACATGGCGATCGTGGAGCCGCCGCAGGTCGAAGCCCTCAGCGGCTCGGAGTCGGCGACGGTTCGCGAAGTGCCCCAGGTTCAGTACTACTTCTTCGCCGTCAACCACACCAGCCCGACGATGCAGAACGTCTTGGTCCGCCAAGCGCTCGCGCACGCCATCGATAAAGACGCGCTCGTCAACGAACTCCTCGGCGGCTACGGCGCGGTCGCCACGGGGCCGATCAACCCGCTCCTCGCCGAGTTCTACACCTCCGAAGTCGCGACCTATCCCTACGACCTCGACGCCGCCGGCGCCCTCCTCGACGAGGCCGGCTGGACGCTGGACGGGGATAAGCGCGTGGACGCGAGCGGCGCGCCGCTCACCCTCGTGATCAACGGCCCGCAGGGGTACCCCACCCTCGAGCAGGTCCTCATCTACGCGCAGCAGCAGTTCGAGGGTCTGGGCATCACCGTCGAGCTCGTGATCGATGAGTGGACCATCCACCTCGAGAAGTACCGGACCCAGGACTACGACCTGCTGCTCAACTGGTGGATCACGCCCCCCACGCCGGACCTCTTCGCCCACTATCACTCCACCTCGACATCCAACTGGTGGAAATACAACAACCCGGTCGTCGACGACCTCATCCTGCAGGGGCAGGCGGCCGTCGACCCCGCGGCGCGCGCCGACATCTACCGGCAGCTCCAGGTCCTGCTGGCGGACGACGTCCCGGTCATCTACCTCTACTACGGCCGCGAGCTGCAGGCCCTGTCGAACCGGACGCAAGGGCTCCCCGCGATGGGCTACCGCGATGCATTGACGTGGTCCGAGGAGATCTCGGTAACGGAGTAGCCGGTCGGGCCAGGGCGGGTCAGGTGGCGATCCGTCCTGGCTTGGCAAGGGGTGGGGTTCATGGGGGCATACGCGCTGCGCCGGGTCATCCAGGCCATCGTCCTGCTCTTCTTCGTCAGCGTCGTCACCTTCTTCCTCATCCACCGGGCGCCCGGTGGTCCGGCCCTGCTGGCGAACCCGGACCTGACCCAGGAACAGGTCGCTCAGATCTCCGCCGAGCTCCAGCTGGACGATCCGATCGTCGTCCAGTACGGGCGCTGGCTGGGGAACGCGCTGCAGGGTGATCTCGGCAATAGCTACAACGCCATTGAACCCGTCACCGCCGTCATCGCCGACCGGTTGCCGAATACCGTGATTCTGGCGGCGGCGGCGATCGGAGTCTCGGTGCTGGTTGGCATCCCGTTGGGGGTCATCAGCGCGCTCAAGCGCAACTCGGCCTTGGATCGGGCCGTGGCCGGGTTCTGTTTCATGGGCACGTCGGTGCCGGTGTTCTGGCTGGGCATCATGCTGATCGTCCTCTTCTCGGTCCGGCTGGATATCCTCCCATCGGGCGGGATGAGTACCATTGGCGAGGACTTCTCGGTCAAGGATCGACTCGATCACCTGGTTCTGCCCATGCTCGTCCTCGCCATCGGCAACCTCGCCGAGCTGACCCGCTATACGCGGTCCGGCATGATCACGATCTTGCAGGAGGACTACATCCGCACCGCCCGCGCGAAGGGACTCAGGGAGGTGCGAGTCGTCCTCGCCCACGGCCTGCGGAACGGGTTGATCCCGGTCGTAACGGTGCTCGGGATCATGATCCCGCGGGCGATGGGCGGGGCCGCGATCACGGAGACGGTCTTCTCGTGGCCGGGGATCGGTCGATTGGCGGTCGAGTCCGCGACGAGCCGCGACTACCCGGTCGTGCTCGGCGCGACGCTGACCGTCGCGATCGTGACCATCGTTTTCACGCTCCTGACGGACCTCCTGTACGGCGTCCTCGATCCGCGGGTCCAGGTCGAGTAAGGAAGGACCCATGACCGAGTCCGCTCTCCCGGTTCGAGGGTCGATGGCGCCATCGCGAACGCCGCCGCGGCGCTCGTTCGCGGCGATCGCCTGGAAGCGCTTCCAGTCCAACCGCATCGCCATGGTTTCGGCTGCGGTCCTGATCGCGCTTGTCTTGGCGGCGACCCTGGCGCCGATCATCTCCTCGCACGATCCGAACGAGGTAAGCATCTTCAGGAGCCACGAACGACCGTCGGCGGAGCATTGGCTGGGGACGGACGAGAACGGCCGGGACGAGCTGTCTCGCCTCCTTTACGGGGCCCGGATCTCGATGTCGGTCGGCTTCATCGCGATGGCGATCGGCCTCACGATCGGCGTCCTGATCGGGAGCATAGCCGGGTTCTTCGGCGGGTTCGTCGACGCGGTCCTGATGCGGCTCACCGATGGAATGCTCGCCATCCCGTACTTCTTCCTGATCCTGATCGTCGTCGCCGTCTTCGGCTCCTCGGTCCGCAACCTGATCCTCGTGATCGGCCTCACCAGTTGGATGGCCATTGCCCGAATTGTCCGGAGCGAGGTGCTGCGGCTCAAAGGGCAAGAGTTCGTGATCGCCGCCGAGTCGATCGGGGTCTCGTCCGGACGGATTCTCGCGCGCCACATCGTCCCGCACGCGGTCCCGTCCATCATCGTCGCCGCGACGCTCGGCATCGCGAACGCCATCCTCCTCGAGTCCGCCCTGAGCTACCTCGGAGTCGGCGTCCGGCCACCGGAAGCGAGCTGGGGCAACATGCTGAGCAACTCCCAGGCGTACCTCTGGAACAACCCGCTACTCCCGGTCTACCCCGGCGTCCTAATCTTCGTCTCCGTCCTTGCCTTCAACTTCGTGGGGGACGCGCTTCGCGACGCACTCGACCCTCGTCTCAAATCCTAGCCGTTTCGATCATGACACATGCCGGCCGTGGCAAACGCGGGCCGAGATCAGGAGGACACGAGGCATGACGTCGACACGAACGCTGGCGCTGCTGGGCGACGTGATGCTGGCGACGACGAAGGCCGAGAGCTTCGCGATGGAGTCGGCGGGGTTCGCCGCCGCGATTGACCGCGTTCGATCGAGCGACGCTATCATCGCCAACCTGGAGATGCCGCTGTCGGAGCGCGGCTACAAGGTCCGCAAGTACTCCAACCTCCGGTCGCATCCCGAGGTGATCCGCGGGATCACCGGGATGGGCATCCACGCGGTTTCGCTGGCGAACAACCACATGATGGACTACGGACCGGACGCCCTGACCGACACCATCGAGACCGTCACCGCCGCCGGCCTCGCCCACTCCGGCGCGGGTCCCGACCTCGAGAGCGCCCTCCGGCCGGCGACCCTCACGGTCGGCGAGCGAACGATCGGCATGCTGAGCTTCGCCTGCACCCTCCCGATGGAGTCGGACGCGGGCGTCGGCAAGCCGGGGATCGCGCCGATTCGGGTCGGCTTCTCCTTCGAGGTTGACGCCAACCTCCTGGTCGAGCAACCCGGAACGATGCCGACCGTCCGGAGTTGGGCCGATCCCCACGACCGCGCGGAGGCCGAGGCGTGCCTCCAGGCACTCAGCGACGAGGTCGACCTCGTCGTCGTCATGATCCACTGGGGCGTCCCGAGCTACTGGCTGTCCCCCTTTCAGGGTCTCCTCGCGACGTACCAACAGGATCTGGGTCGGGCGCTGATCAACGCGGGCGCGGACGTCGTCTGCGGCCACCATTCGCATTCGTTGCACCCGGTGGAGATGTACCGTGGAAAACCCATCTTCTATAGCCTCGGCAACTTCCTGTTCGAGGGCGCGCGCGCCTACATGGAGCCGGAGTCGGTCATCGCCGAGTTCGACCTCGACGAGGGGACGTGGGCGCTCGTCCCACTCCTCCTCGACGACGATGGCTTCCCGGCGCGCGTCGAAGGAGCGCAGGCGACCGCCGTCCTCACGAAATTGCAGTCGATGTCCAGATCGTTTGGCGACCCGGTGCGCATCGCCGGCGGACTTGGAGCCCTCGCCCGAGACTGACCCGGGCACCGACCAAATCGCGCCCGACCCGAGACACTCGCGAGAGCACATGGAGAACCCGACATGGCCGAGATGACAACGCTAACGTCCTACACCGACACGGCGGCCGAGGCCGCGATCCTCGACGCGGTCTCGATCGACGAGCCGTGGAGCCTCGTCGAGGCGATGGTCGAGACCGTCCGGCTCTCCGGAACGCCGGAAGAGCGTGCCGCGTTCGACATGATCACCGCCAGGCTCGATGCGTGGGGCATTCCCTACACGTTGCACGAGCCGGAGTGTTTCATCTCCCATCCGCTCGCGGCCACGGTGCGCACCCTCGGCCCTGACGGGAAGAGCTTCCGCGCCAAGACGGTCGCCATGTCGGTCTCGACGGACGGCGAGGAGATCGAGGGCGAACTCGTCTACATCCCGGGACAATCCGGCCAGGGGTATAAGGTCGGCGACATCTTCAGCGCGGGCGTCAATCTCCAGGAGCGGTCGATCGCCGGCAAGATCGTCATCACGGAGGGCATGGCGGCCCCGGGCAAGGTCGCAGACCTAATGAAGGGCGGGGCGCTGGCCGGCGTCTTCGTCAACCCGGGTGAAAACATCCACGAGGGCATCTGCACCTCCATCTGGGGGACGCCGGACCTCGACAACCAGGGGGACCAGCCCACCATCCCAGCGATCGCGGTCAACAACCCGTCCGGCCTGAGGTTGATCGAGCACGCGAAGGCCGGCGGATCGATCGCGCTCTCGACCACCCTCGAAACCAAGTGGCGAACGATCCCGGTCCTGGTCGCGGACGTGAAGGGCACCGTCGAGCCCGAAAAATACGTCCTGCTCCACGGCCACCTCGACGGATGGCACTATGGCGCCGGTGACAACATCACTGGCGACGCCACCATCGCCGAGATCGCGCGCGTCTTCAACGCGAACCGTGGATCGCTAAAGCGCTCCCTCAAGGCGGCCTGGTGGTCCGGCCACTCTCATGGCCGCTACGCCGGCTCGACCTGGTTCGCCGACGAGTTCGCAATCGACCTTTCCCAGAATTGCCTCGCCCAGGTCAACTGCGACTCGCCCGGCTGCCGGTGGGCCGAGACGTACAACGACCTCTCGGCGCTCACCGAAGCCAACGACTTCGTCATGGCAACCATCACCGACGTCACTGGCATCGTGCCGCGGCCGTCGCGCCCGCCCCGCGCCGGCGACTACTCGTTCAATGGCATCGGTCTCACCGGCTTCTACATGCTCTCGTCGACGATGTCCGAGGAGGCCAGGGCTGAGCGGAACTACTATCCCGTCGGGGGGTGTGGCGCCAACATCGAATGGCACACCGAGGACGATCTCATCCATATCCTCGATCCGGATATCCTCCTCCGGGACATCAAGATGTACGCCGCGTCGGTCCTGCGCGTCGTCAACGCGCCGGTCGCGCCGTTCAACTTCCGGGCAACGACGGCCGAGTTCCGCGCGACGCTGGACACGTACCAGGCCGCGGCGGAGGGCGTTTTCGACTTCGGCATGACTTACCGCGCGCTGGACGACCTTGACCAGGCGCTCGATGCGTTCTACGCCGCCATCCCCGCGGACCTGGAGGCCGGCACGCCGGAGGCCGTGACGTGCAACGATGCGCAACTCCGCCTCGGCCGGATCCTGATTCCGGTCAACTACAGCCGGGCGGAAGCGTTCCACCACGACCCAGCCCTCTCCGTGCCGCCCCTGCCCGACCTCGCCCCGGCGATGCAGGCGGCCCAGTCCAAAGTATCCCCCCCCAAGCGCGGCGTACTGCGCGCGTCCCTAACCCGTGGCCAAAACCGCCTGGTCTGGGCACTGATCCAGGCCGCCGAGACAGCCCGTGCCGCCACGATCTAGACACGCGGCGCCGACGATGCCCTCTCCGACCCGATGGAGGTCGGAGAGGGCTCCCTCGTCCGCGATAATGCCAGTGATCGCCCGGGATTACCTGTCTCCGGCGTCAGGGCAAACGCATCGGAGCCCGGCGCCAATCCGCCCGACGGAACGAAGCGCTGCGCCAGGTCGGTCAAACCCGTGCACACCGCGAGCGACGACGCCAGGGGAAATCCTCATCGGGGCGTCATCTTACTCGTAAGACAATCGCCATTATGCGAAGAACTAGGACTCAAGGGAGGGCCATGAAGCTTTGCGCGTAGAAGTGTGCGATGCCCTGGAGAGTTGATAGCAGGAGGCTTCGAGCGGAATCCGGCGACATCGTGATGTCCCAGGCGTAGGAGAACATCGCACCGGCCACGACGTTCAACCAGTCAATACGGTCCATACGAGCTGAAGCTTCAATGAGGCAGTCGATTTTGACTTCCAGGGCACGCATCTCTGCGTCGGAAAGCGAGTACGTGTTCCAAGTCGAACTCGGATCACCAGGCGACGAACGGCACATGCCAGTTTGATGCGATGTCGGATCATGACCTTGGTTGAG
>JBBJOE010000128.1:0-7204 GCA_037721765.1 Thermomicrobiales bacterium | reverse complement strand
CGACGCACCGCCAGCGTTCCGGCGCTGGACCAGTACCGGGCTCTTGCCCAAGACGCGACCGGTGACGACATCATCAGCACGCTCAACTACGCGCTGACGTTGGAACACCTCGAGAACACCTTCTACGAGACCGGCCTGGCGACGTTCGTGTCGGCCGACATCGAGGCCCTGGGCTTCCTGCCGGGCGTCTTCGACTTCATCGCCGAGATCGGTGCCCACGAGGCCGCGCACGTCGAGACGCTGACCACGGTCATCTCCGACCTCGGTGGCGAGCCGGTCGAGCAGGGCGAGTACGACTTCGGTGATGCCCTCACCGACCCGTCGGTGTTCATCGCGACCGCCGCCGCGCTCGAGAACACCGGCGTGAGCGCCTACACCGGTGCTGCGCAGTACCTCATCGAGAACGATGAGCTGCTGACCGCCGCCCTGACCATCCACGGCGTCGAGGCCCGCCACGCGGCGTACCTCAACATCCTGAACGGAGAGAACCCGTTCCCGGAGGCCTTCGAGCCCGTCTTGACCCCGGCCGAGGTCCTCGAGATCGCCGGCCCGTTCGTGGTCTCCGGTGAAGTCGTGGTGCCCTCGGCCAGCGAAGAGGATGCCGAGGACGACGACGACGAGGACAGCACGCCCGACGCCTAACGGCCTCGTGCCCGTACCCGTCAAGAACCTGCCACATGGTGAGCATGGCGCCGGAGATCACTCTCCGGCGCCATGCCATATCCGCGGTCATATCCGCGCCACAACTCCGCACCCCCGTGAGAGGGACACCGATTGGTCGCCGCCCAGATCCCAGATGCCGACCCGTTCATGATCTTCCCCCCGATCGTCGCCCACGGTGTGATCGGCGATCGCCGCACGGCCGCCCTCGTCGCGGCCGACGGGACGATCGACTGGCTCTGCCTGCCCCGCTTCGATGGTTCGCCCCTGTTCGGTGTCCTGCTCGATCCCGAGACGGGGGGCCACTGGCGGATCGGCCCCGCCATACCGACGCTCGGCGATCAACGCTACACCGACCGCGGCACGGCGGTCATCACTCGCTGGGAGGACGGCGCGGCCACCTTGGAGTTGACCGACCTCATGCTCTGGCCCGAGGACGACCGCGATGGTGTGCTGGGCGGCGAGTCGGCCCGGGCAGTCGTCCGCTCGGTCACGTGCACCGGGGCTGCCGTCACCTGCCGGCACACGCTCCAGCCCGGCGGCCTCGTCTCCCCCACGCCAGACTTCGTCCGCGCTCCGCGGGAAGTCACGCCCACCATCGCCCTGGACGACCAGACGCTATCTCTCTGGTCATCCCACCCCCTCACGCTCAGTCCGGGCGCCGGCCAGATCGACGACACCGTCACCCTGCGACCCGGGGACACTTGGTGGACCGTTTTGGCACCGGGAGGTTCCGGGTCGTGGGACCTCGATCGGGTCACGGCCGAGGTGGAGCGGACGACGCGCTACTGGCACGATTGGGCCAGCACGTTGGAATGCCATGGGCCCCGCGCCGAGCGGCTGCGGCGGACGGCGATAACCGTCCACCTGCTCAGCTATGCCGAGACGGGATCGCCGGTCGCCGCGCCGACGACCTCCCTACCGGAGCGCATCGGCGGTGACCTCAACTGGGACTATCGGTACAGTTGGGTGCGGGATGCCTCCCTCAGCGTGGCGACGCTCTCCCGGTTGGGTGACATCCGCAACGCCCGGCGGTACTTGGACTGCCTGGCCTCCTATCGCTCCTCCTCCGATCTCCCCCTCCAGATCGTCTACGGCGTCGACGGTGGCCTCGACCTGCCCGTGACCGAATATGAGGACGTGCGCGGCTACCGCGATTCCGCACCGGTCCTGACCGGCAACCGGGCCTGTGGCCAGATCCAATTCGATTCTCTTGGCTTCTTCATCGAGAGTGCCGCCGTCTACCTGCAAGAAGGGGGCGACTGGGACGAGGACCAGTGGCACATGGTCCGTCGCTCCGCCGACTACATCGCCGACCACTGGCGAGAGCCAGACAGCGGCATCTGGGAGTTACCGGAGCCGCGCCAGTACGTCAGCAGCAAGGTGATGTGCTGGTCCGGGCTCGGTCGCGCCGTCGATGTCGCCAGGGCAGGGAGGCGAACGGATGAGGTCGACCGGTGGCGGGCGACGATGGACGCCATCCGGCAAGAGGTCATGGACCGCGGTTGGAATGCTGGGGCGGGCGTCTTGCGTCAGGTCTACGATGATGACGGTGGGATCGACGCCTCGGCCCTCCTGGCCGGGGTAACGGGATTTTTCGCTCCGGACGACCCACGGTTGACCTCGACTGTCGAGCGGGTGGTGGAACGGCTTGGCCAGGGCGGGTTCGTCCATCGCTTCGACCCGACCATGATGCCCCTTGAGGCGGGCGGGAGCGACCTACCGATCGGATCGTTCGAGGGGGCGTTCCTGCCCTGCACGTTCTGGCTGGCCATCGTCTACGCCAGGATGGGCCGGGTCGATGAGGCCGAGGCGACGATCGCCAGGGTCGAGGCCCTGGCCGGGGATCTCGGCCTGTTCGCCGAGGAGGTGGATGTCGCGACGGGAGCATTCCTGGGCAACACGCCTTTGCTGTTCAGTCAGGTGGAGTACGCCCGGGCCGTCCTGGCTTTGGACGAGGCGACCTCGGCGTCTCCCGCCCAGCCAACCCGGGGACGGGACTCGCCCGGAAGATGACACCGACGCGGCCCGGATGGTCCGGCCGTGCTGGATCAAAGATTACACCGGAGGACAGACGAGATGCGACACGATGCAAACCCCTGGCGGGGAATAGTGATCGGGCTTGTGGGGGGCATCGCCGGCACCGTGGTGATGGGCGGCTTCTGGCGGGCCACCCAGGCCCTCGCCGGGGCCGACCCCCGGGCGGCTGTCCGGGACGACGGCCCCCACGCCCTCGACGACATCTCGATCGCCGGCAAGCACGCCGGTGACGACGAGAGCTCCACCGCCGCCATCGGCCGCATCGCCTACGAGCGGCTGACCGGTGGGCCGCCGGAATCGGACGAGACCAAGGCGACCCTGAGCTATGTCGTCCACTACGCCTTCGGTGCCCTCAACGGTGGCCTCTATGGCGCCTGGGCGGAGGGGATCGACGGCGGCCCGATCGCCTCGGGAGCCCTGTTCGGCACCGGGCTCTGGCTGGCGGCCGACGAGGCGACGATCTCCCTGCTCGGCCTGGCCCCCGGCCCGACCAAGTACCCTCTCGCCCAGCATGCCAGCCGCCTGGGTGCCCACATCGCCTTTGGGATCGGCACGTCCCTGACGACCTCCCTCCTGCGCCGGATCTTCTAGGACGTTAGGTCATCGCCCGGAGAAGCGTGTCGAGCGCGGTGAGGGTGAAGGTCCGGGCACACGCCAGGGTCACGGGCGGGCGGAGCGTGGCCGCGGCCCGTTGACGGAGTGCGGGAGGGTCGATAAGATGCGGTGGCCGACGGGCCGCCAAGAACGACAGCATCCTGTCTGCCCGCTCGCGGGCACCGGGGCCAGCATGGGGAGATGAGAATGGTGCATGGTCGAGATCCGCTCCGAACCTCGCTCACGCGACGTCACGCCCTCCGGCTGGCCGGGGTGACGGCCGGTGCCGCATCCTTGGCCGGCACGACCGGCGCCCGGGCGGCATCGTTCGCCCGGGCGCAGGGCGCACCCGGCGGCGAATTGGTCGTCGGCGCCACGCAGGACGGTTATCGGAACGAGCCAAACCGGGCCAACATCGGGATGTACCCCCTCAATCCGAACGTCTTCGAGTCGCTGGTGCGCCTCACTCCCGATTACCAGATCGAGCCACTGCTGGCCGAGTCCTGGGAGTTCGTCGAGCCGAACACCTGGCGGTTCACGCTGCGCCAGGGGGTCACGTTCCACGATGGCACCCCCTTCACGGCCGAGGCCGTGCGGTGGACGATGGGGAGGATCGCGGCCAGCGGCGGCGGCGTCCTCGGGGTCGATGAGAACTCCACCGTGGTCATCGACGACTTCACGGTCGAGATCACCCCGACCCGGCCGAATCGTCGCCTGCCCCAGCAGCTCAACCACCCCAACAACAGCATCGTGGCCCCCAACACCGAGCCAGCCGAGACGCGGGTCGGGACCGGACCGTTCCGGGAGGTCGAGTACGCCCGGGAGGACCAGTACGTCGTCGAGGCCTTCGATGGCTATTGGGGCGACGCGCCGGGCCTGTCCAGGATCACGTTCCGCTTCATCCCGGACGCCACGACCCGCGTCCTCGCGCTCCAGTCGGGCGAGGTAGACCTGATCTACGAAGTCCCCCGGGAATCGGCCCAGGACCTGCCGTCGAGCGGTGACTTCACGCTGGCCACCTCCACGGTCGGGGCGTACGAGGCGCTCTACGTCAATATCCACGGCGCGGAACCGTATGACCTGGGGCAGGATCCCGCGATCCGGGAGGCGCTGGCCTACGCCATCGACAAGGAGACCATCGTCTCCGGTGTCTGGCAAGGCAACGCCGAGATCAGCGACACGATGATCCCGCCGGCGATCCTCGGTTCCGCCGCCGACATGATCACCGGCACCACCTTCGACCCCGAGCGAGCCCGCGGGCTCCTCGACGCCGCGGGATGGGTCGCGGGCGACGACGGCACCCGGGCCAAGGACGGTCGGCGACTGACCCTGACGATGGTCGTCGGTTTCCCCAACGCCGAGATCCACCGGCCGATGCCCGAGTTCGTCCAGGCCCAACTCGCCGATGTCGGTATCGAGATGGAGATCGTCCAGACGCCGGACACCGCGAGCTACGAGGAACGCCTCGGCACCGGCGAGGGCGACCTGTGGGCCGAGGCGGGCAGCCAGAACGATGGCAACCCCTGCTTCCTGCCGGACCTCCTCTTCTCGACCCCGGTGCCAGACGGCGATCCCGAATCGACCGCCTACGGTCGCGCCTTCGCCCCGGGGGCGGACTTCGATGCCCACATCGAAGAGTGTCGCTCGGCCGTGCCGCCCGAGGAGGTCCAGGCGGCGGCGGCGAGCGCGATGAAGGTGCTGATCGACGAGCAGTTCGTGGTCATTCCCCTCGCCGGGACGTTCCGCCTCTTCGGCGTCGCCGCCAAGGTGACCGGATTCGAGGCCCACCCGTCCGGTGTCAACCAGCGCTGGGCCGGCGTCACGGTCGCGGGATAGGGGTGATCCCCTATCTGCTGCGGCGCCTGATCTACCTCGGACCGGTCTGGCTCGGGATCTCGTTCATCGCCTTCGCGTTATCCAGTCTCAGCCCCGGCGACCCGGCCCGGTTGACGCTCCAGCGCCAACTGGACCGCCAGCCCACGGCCGAGGAGGTCACGCGGGCGAGAGAGGACCTCGGCCTGGACGCGCCGTTCGTCGTGCGGTACGTACGATGGGTCGGGGACGCCGTGACCGGGGATCTCGGGACGTCGTACCGCACCGGCGAGCCGGTCCTGGGCGCCCTGCTGGAGCGGTTCCCCAACACCCTCCGGATCACGCTGCTGGGATTGGGCGGGGCCGTGGCGGTGGCATTGCCGCTGGGGGTGATGGCCGCGGTCTGGCGGAACTCGCCGCTGGACCACCTGTCCCGGATCGTGTCGCTCCTCGGTGCCTCGATGCCGAGCTACTGGGTGGCCTATCTCCTGATCTTGCTCTTCGCCGTCCGCCTCCACCTGCTGCCGGTCGCCGGTCGCGGCACCTGGCAGCACATGGTCCTCCCCGCGACGACGCTCGGGCTGGCGACGGGTGCCAGCCTGATGCGATTGACCCGGTCGGAGATGCTGGAGGTGCTGGGCCAGGACTTCGTCCGCACCGGCCGGGCGAAGGGATTGGGGCCGAGGGCGGTCATCGTCGGTCACGCGCTGCGGAACGCGCTGATCCCGGTGGTCACCGTCGCCGGATTGCGGTTCGCCGGGCTGCTGGGCGGCGCGGTGATCGTCGAGACGATCTTCGCCTGGCCGGGGATCGGCAAGTTCGTGCTCGACTCGATCTTCGACCGCGACTACCCGGTCATCCAGGGATTCGTGGTCTTCATGGGCACCGTCTTCCTCATCGTCAACCTGGCGGTGGACCTGTCCTACGGCCTGCTCGACCCCCGCATTCGACTCGGTCAGCGGTGAGAGGCGGTCTGGTTGGACGAGGCGTTGGACGGCGGCATCAGCACGGTGCGATCGGGCGACGGGAGCCGGGATCTGACCTGGCGACCCCCCCGTTGGGTGGTCGCGCGTCGCCTGCTCCGGGACCGCCCCGCGGTGGCCGGGGCGCTGGTGTTGATGGCCTTCGCCCTCGTCGCGATCGCCGCCCCGCTGGTGGCGCCCCACGACCCCGCGGCGATCGACGGCCGGGCCATCCTCCAGGCGCCGAGTGAGCAGCACCGGCTGGGCACCGACAACCTCGGCCGGGACATCCTGAGTCGCCTGATCTACGGTGCCCGTTGGACCCTCGGCACGTCTCTGCTCGCCGCTACCGCCATCGTGGTCATCGGCGTCTCGGTCGGCCTGGTGGCAGGGTACTTCGGTGGCCTGATCGACGACATCCTGATGCGGATCGTCGATGTCCTGCTGGCCTTCCCGAGCCTGGTCCTGGCCCTGGCGATCGTCGGCACGCTGGGGCCGAGCCTCCGCAACGTGATGATCGGCATGGTCGCCGTCTGGTGGGTGGACTACGCGCGCGTGATCCGGGGCCTGACCGTTGGCATGCGGGAACGCGAGTTCGTCACCTCGGCCCACTGCGCAGGGGCGTCCGCCCCGCACATCATCTTTCGTCACCTCCTGCCGAACGTGATACCTTCCGTGATCGTGCTGGCGACGTTGGAACTGGGGAGCCTGATGCTGGCGATCTCCGGGCTCAGCTTCCTCGGCCTCGGCGCGCAGCCGCCGACGCCGGAGTGGGGCACGATGCTCAACGATGGCCGGGCCTTCTTCCAGCGCGCGCCACAACTCATGGTCTATCCCGGGCTCGCGATCACGATCGCCGTCATCGGCAGCAACCTGGTCGGCGACGGCTTGCGAGATGTCCTCGACCCGCGCTTCAAGCGGTAGGGGCGGCAGCGGCTCATCAGACGAGCCACCGTGACGCGACGAGCAGCGCGAAGCGACGACCACATCTCGGCGGAGGTCGAGTCGATCAGCGGTCGAAGAGAATGCGCGCGGGCAAACCCGGTGATGAGCGGGACGAGACTCACGCGAGACGAGCCGCACGGACGACGTGAAGGGACCATGGGCGGTCGTCCGAGGCTCGGTAGTGCTCGATG
>JBBJOE010000127.1:0-7205 GCA_037721765.1 Thermomicrobiales bacterium | reverse complement strand
GCCCTCCTTAAAGCCTTTAAGATGACTATGGACAAGGATGTGCTAAATTCGTTGATTTGGATCTCTGGGTCGGTCATCTCAGCGAGAGGAATTTGAAAAATATGCTTCTGCTCGCAACATGCCGAGTAATCTACGTTCAATATTTAGTCCTCTATCGCGAGTTAGGAATGGCATAGTACATGGGGATGCGACTGAGCCAAGCTTGGAGGATGTTCGTAACGTTCGAGCACTGCTTACGGCCATGCTTAAAGCGGAGCTAGGTATTCCTTTTTTGGTGCCCTGGGAACGAGATCCCGGAGTCCTTCGTATTGAACTACCGTTCAACTATCTTGAATACGGTTGGGAGGCTAAGGAGAACTTAGCAGATTGACTAGTCTCGGAACTCGAAAGTAACGAGGGCTTCATTGACATCCCGCTTGCTCCTTCTCAATCGTCTGAATGATTGAAGAGTGTGTCGCTGCGGTAACCATCCACCTGTCGGTCAGTAGGATCTACCCTGCGATGCCCCGGCCCCTGAACTAAGGCGCAGATGGTAGGATGGGCGCCGGTGGACGACGGGCGGCCTGGCCGCCGCGGCTCCCGGGGGAACGATGGCAGGCACGGCACACTAGGGCGAGCCGCACGGTAGACCGGACGGGGAAACGCCACGCGGCACCCGCCCGGAGACGACCGGTGGCCCGCGAACTCCGACCGTGGACCGATCTCGCTGGCCAGGCCAGCCGATCCCGAGGAGCCCCCGTGCGCCATCGCCGCCGTCTTTCCGTGACCACCTCCTCCAGCCTCAGAACCCCCTCGACAATCAACCGCACCGGCGTCTCCCTGGCCGGGTGGGTCACTCGCCTCGCCCACGTCCTGTCCCACGATGACCGGCGCGGGCACCGTCGCGTCATCCGCGTCGCGTTCGCCGCCCTCGGCACCCAGGTCGGCGTCTGGACCGTCCTGCTGGCGGACGTCATCGCGGGCGCGTCCCTCTCGCTCGGGGCGCTCGGCTGGGCGCTGGCCGTGCTCTCTGGTGGGGCGATCGTCACCTCGCTGGTGGGCGGGGTGATCGGGGACCGTCTCGGGCGGCGGACCATGCTCCTGCTCGGCATCGGAGGCAGCGGGGCATTCTTCGCGGCCATGCCCTGGGTGATCGGGTCCGCGTTCCCCCTCGCCGTGTTCTTCTTCCTCGGGGGACTGGCCTGGGGATGGTACGACCTCGCGGTGAGCACCCTCGGCGGCGATTTCGAGCGGCACCACCACGAGACGGCGATGATCGGGTTCCACGCCCGGTTCAGCCTGGGCGCGGCGGCGGGGGCGATCGGGGTCGGCCTGGCCCTGACCGCCGGGGCGACGGCCGGGTCCGTCTTCGCCGCCGTCGGCATCGCCTTCTTGGGCTTGGCGCTCGCCCTGGCGCGGTCGCCATTGCCCCCGACGACGGCGCAAAGCGCCCCGGGCGACATATCCCCGCTGCCCGGTGCGCATCCATTGCCTGCCGTGGGAAGCGAAATCTCGGGCGGTGATCGACCGGTGCCGGCACCCATCGTCCGGGCGGGGTCCTCGCCGATCACCCCCGCGGCCGGTCGGTTCGGCCACCTCCTGCCGTGGCGAGGTCCTGGGCCAGTGAGCGGCGTCGTCATCGCCGCCGCGATCGTGCCGCTGGCGTTCTTGCCCGACGCGGCATTGGAGGGGTACATCTCCTTCTACGTGCGGACGGTACTGGGATCGGGGCCGCTGTTGGCGGCGCTCGCGATCGCCGCCTTCCACCAGGCCGTCGCCACCCGGCGGCTCGGGGGTGGCAAGCTGCTGCTGCGCCACGGCGAGCGGCGGGTGCTGGTCGGGGCGAGCCTGGGCGCGGCGGCGGGGTTGGCGCTGGTGATCGCCACCGGGTCACCGGCCGTCGCGGCGGTGGGGCTGCTGGTGATGGGGTTGGCGCTGGCACCGGTCGCGCCCGTCGTCTTCTCGATGGCGGCCCGCTCGGCGCCCGGCCGGGAGGCGCGGGCGGTGGCCCGCGTCTCGGTTTGCCTGACGGCCGTGTTCCTGGTCGGGCCGGTCGTCATCGGCACGCTGGCCGACGCCACGTCGACCCGGGTCGCCTGGCTCTTGCCGCTGGCGGGCCTGCTGACCCTGGCGGCGGTGAGTACCCGCTTCCCGGCCGCGGTGTTGCTCCCGCCAGGCGGTCGGAGCGAGGCGGAGGAGCCGGGCACGGATGGCGGGCGAATGGCCCAGGGCGTGGCCGGTCCGGGATGATGGACGACGGCGGGGACAATGCCCAAACGACCCGCGCCGGTGGGGCCGGGTCCGACCGCGCCGGTGGGGAGGTCACGGTGGCCGGTTCCCGCCGCGGCCATCGCCTCGCCGGTCGCACCGGTGAACCGGATCAACGACGGGAGCACACCATGGTCGGAGGAGAGCGAGCGATGGGTCGTCACGACGACGTGAGACGGGATAGTGGCGCCGCCGGGCGAAGCCGGGACCTTGCCGGTCGGATCGCGATCGTGACCGGGGCGAGCCGGCGGCGGGGTATCGGGACGGCGATCTGCCGGGCCCTGGCCGTCCGGGGCTGCGACATCGCCTTCACCCACTGGGTCGCGGCGGACGCCTGGGACGCTGACCCGGACGGGCCAGCCGCGCTCGCGGCGGAGCTGGCGGCGAGCGGGGTCCGCGTCGCCGCGGTGGAGGCCGACCTCGCGGCGGCCGGGGCCGCCACCGCCGTGCTGGACGAGGTCGACGCCCGCCTCGGTCCCGCCTCGATCCTGGTCAACAACGCTGCCCACTCGACGCGGGACGGCTTCGAGGCGCTCGACGCGGCGACCCTGGACGCCCACTACGCGGTCAATATCCGGACGGCCGCCTTGCTGAGTACCGGGTTCGCCCGCCGTCACGCCGCGCGGGACGTGGTCGATCGGCCAGCGGGGCGCATCGTCAACCTCACCTCGGGCCAAAGCGTGGGGCCGATGCCGGGCGAACTGGCCTACATCATGACCAAGGGGGCGATCGAAGCGTTCACCGTGACGTTGGCCGCCGAGCTGGCTCCCCACGGGATCACGGTCAACGCCGTCGACCCCGGTGCGACCGACACCGGTTGGATGACGCCCGCGTTCCGGACCGAACTCGTGGCCGGGGCCCCGATGGGCCGCGTCGGCCAGCCGGAGGATGCCGCCCGCCTGGTCGCCTTCCTGGCCTCCGACGACGCCGGCTGGGTCACCGGGCAGGTCATTCATTCCCGGGGCGGGTACTGACCGACCGATGATGCCGATCACGTGAGTGAACACCCGCCGGTACGGACCGTGTTGACGGCTCCCGACACCACGGACGTCTGGGGCCAGCGGGGACGACGGTCGACCATGCACCTGGAGAACGCCGTCATGGTCCCCTTCATCCCCGGCCTCGACCTGGCGGAGACGCTGTACCGGGACGCGGTCGCTCCGATCTTGGCCCGGGATTTCCCAGACCTGCCGTATTCGGCGGCACTGCTCGGCACGGGCTCCGACGTGCTGGGGTTCGACACGCCGCGCTCGATGGACCATGGCTGGGGTCCGCGCCTCCTCCTCTTCGTCGGGGAGGACCAGGACGGCCTGGCCGGAGCGATCGAGCGGACCCTGCGGGTGACTTTGCCCCGCGACGTCGCCGGGGTCTCGACCCACTTCGTCCCGACCGAGGAGGCGGGCATCTCCCGGCTCGGTCCCGTCCCGCCCGGTGAGGACGAGGTGAACCACGGCGTCACGGTGTCCACGCTGGCCCGGTTCGTCGCGGCGCACCTCGGTTGCCCCGCCGACGCGGACTTGGACGTGGTCGACTGGCTCTGCTGCACCGACCAGGGGCTCCGCGCCGTCACCGCCGGACGGGTCTTCCACGACGGCCTCGAGACGCTCGGTTCCCTCCGGCAACGGCTGGCCTATTATCCGGACCCTCTCTGGCGCCACCTGCTCGCGGCACAGTGGAAGCGCATCTCCCAGCACGAGGCGTTCGTCGGCCGGGCGGGCGAGGTCGGCGACGAGCGCGGCTCGGCGCTGGTCGCGGCCGGCCTGGTCCGGGACGCGATGCGGCTCTGCTTCCTGATGGGCCGCACCTACGCCCCCTACGAGAAGTGGTTCGGCCGCGCCTTCAGCCTGCTCGGCGGCGCCCCGGCCCTGGAGTTGCTCCTCGACGATGCCCTGGTGGCCCGGACGTGGGAAGCGCGGGACCTCGCGATGGGCCGCGTCTACGAGCGCCTAGCGACGATGCACAACGACCTGGGGATCACGCCGCCCCTCTCGGTCGGGGCCCGACCGTACTGGGACCGGCCCTATCGCGTGATCCACGCCGAGCGGTTCGTCGCCGCGATCCGGGCCACGATCACCGACCCGGCCACCCTGGCCCTGCCGCCCGGCCTCGGCAGCCTGGACCAGATCGTCGATTCGGCTGACCTGCTGACCCACCCCCGCCGCCGGGCGATGTGTGCTTACCTCTACGGGGACGGCGGCTGAGGACGACGGCACCTCACCGCTCGGCCGGGAACGCCATGCTAGACTCGCCCGGTTCTCCGGGCGGACAGACCGGGTAACGAGCGCGTTGGGAGGGGCGGCGAATGGGGGCGAATGGGGAGGACGGAGGGATGGGGACGGTGGCGATGGTGTTTCCCGGGCAGGGGAGCCAGTTCGTCGGGATGGGCCGGGAGATCATGGCCGCCTCGGGGGCGGCCCGGGACGTCTTCGCCGAGGCGGACGAGATCCTCGGCGTGGCTCTGACCCGCCTCTGCCTCGACGGACCCGCGGCCGAGTTGGAGGACACCCACAACGCCCAACCGGCCATCCTGACGGTGGGGGTGGCGACCCTGGCCGCCATCCGCGAGCGGGCCGCCGGGGCGGGCCAGACGATCGATCCCGTGATCGTCGCCGGCCACTCGCTGGGCGAGTTCACGGCCCTGGTGGCGAGTGATTCCCTGACGTTCGCCGATGCCCTGCGCCTGGTCCGGGAGCGGGGCCGTCTGATGCGGGAGGCGGGGGAGCGCAGCCCGGGCGGCATGGCGGCCGTGATCGGGCTGGACGACGAGGCCCTGGAGGCGGTTTGCGCCGAAGCGGGACGTGAGGGGCTGGTGGCCATCGCCAATGCGAACTGTCCCGGCCAGACGGTGATCTCGGGAGAAGTTCCCGCCCTGCTGCGGGCGATGGACCTCGCCAAGGCGGCCGGGGCCAAGCGGGTCGCTCGCCTGGCGGTCTCGATCGCCTCGCACTCCCCCCTGATGGCCGAGGCCTCCGCCGCGCTGGGCGAGGCCGTCGCCGCGACGCCCATGCGGCCGCCCCGGGTGCCGGTGATCGCCAATGTCACGGCCCGGCCGATGACGACCCCGGAGGAGATCCGGGCCGAGCTGCGACAGCAGATGGAGCGTCCGGTGCAATGGACCGAGTCGGTCCGGACGATGGCCGGGATGGGCGTCACGACCGTGATCGAACTGGGCCCGGGCCAGGTCCTCTCCGGCCTGATCAAGCGGATCGACCGCGCCCTGGTCACCCTCGGCCCCGCCGATCTCGACCTCGGCCTCCCGACCGAGCGTCCGCCGGCGGGCTAGGGCGGTGAGCGTCATGCGCTTGGCCGTGAGATCGACGGGCTGGCCCGCCGAAACGGTCGGTGATGTCTGACCAGCGACGTGTCGTCCGGACTTCTCCACACCCCCAATATTGATACGGTGTATCATTACGCCGTCGCGGGCCGGGGATCGGTCCATGTGACGTGCGAGGTGTGAGAACGAGGGAGAAGGAACCGATGAACGTTGGACGATGGATACGGGTGGTGGCGTTAGCGGTCATGTCATTGACGTTGGTGGGGAGTGGGGCGGCGAGGACGCGGGCGCAGGGCAGCCCGGTGGCCGATGACTCGCCCCTGAACGTCGCGGTCAGCTTCAGCATCCTGGCCGACCTGGTCGCCAACGTGGGGGGAGACGCCGTCTCGGTCTCCGTGCTGGTCCCGTCCGGCTCCGACGCCCACACCTTCGAGCCCAGCCCGGACGATGTCGCCATCATCGAGGGGGCCGATCTGCTCTTCGAGAACGGCCTCGGGTTCGAATCGTGGCTGGACGATCTCTACGGCGCCTCCGGATCCGCCGCCGAGCGGGTGGTGGTGACGGATGGCCTGGACCTGATCGAGGCCGGCGCGGGAGATGAGGACCACGCGGACGAGGGCGAACACGCGGACGAGGATGAGGGCGGCCACGCGGACGGGGAGCATGACCCTCACGTCTGGCACGACGTGGCGAACGCGATCGCGATGACAGAGACGATCCGCGACGCGCTGTCCCGGGTCGACCCCGCGAACGCTTCGACCTACGCGGCCAACGCCGATGCCGCCCTGGCCTCCCTGACGGAGCTGGACGCCTTCGTCGTCGAGCGGGTCGCGGGGTTGGACGAGGACCAGCGGAAGCTGGTGACCTCGCACGACACGTTCGGGTACTTCGCGCGGCGATATGGGTTCGAGGTGATCGGGACGGCGCTGGGTTCGATGGCGACCGAGAGCGGCGACCCCTCGGCCCAGCAGATCGCCGGGTTGGTCGATGCCATCGACGCGGCGGGTGTCCCGGCCATCTTCGCCGAGAACGTCTCCAACCCGGACCTGATGCGGAGCATCGCCGACGAGGCCGGGGTCGAACTGGCACCCCCCCTCTACACCGATGCCCTCGGTGAGCCGGGCGGCGACGCCGACACCTACGACGAGATCATCCGCCACAACGTGACGACGATCGTCACCGCCCTGGGCACGGAGTGAGAAGACGGGAGTCGGCAGTCGGTCGAACGACGGGGGGGCAGGTGACAGATACTTTTCCCGTCTTCCGTCTTCCGTCTTCCGTCTTCCGTCTCCAACGAGGGCGGGATCCGGCGCGTTGGTCGCCGGGGGGTCGGAGGGGATGGGCGGTTCGTCGCTGACCGGCGTCTCGGGCGGTGCCGTCGGGATGGGCGCGGCGCCGGCCGGGACGGTCTCCGCCGGGACTCGTTCGACCATGGGTAGGGCCGGGACCGCGGTCGGCGTGTCGATCGCCAGGGTCCGGAGCGGGCCGGTCGCGGCGTAGACTTCGACCTCGGCCAGGCCGCCCAGGGTCAGGCGCTCGTCGCGGTTCGTGAAGGTGAATCGGACGAAGCGGGCGGCGACATCGATCTCCCACACCCGCCACCCGGAGTCGACGTCCCACCACTCCGGCTGGCCGAACGTCATCCACTGCTAGCCGTCCTCAGACACCTGGAGCGTCAGCGCGC
>JBBJOE010000126.1:0-7236 GCA_037721765.1 Thermomicrobiales bacterium | reverse complement strand
ATGGCGTCACCCGGGCGTTCGCCACGTTCCGGCACCCCAACGTGTTCGCTGGATATCTCGACCTGACCGTCCCGATTGCCCTCGCCATCGCCTGCGGCTGGCTGGGGTGCCCTCGCGGGTGGGAGAGGTTGGCGGGATGGCCACGGTTCGGGATCGGGATCACCGCGTCGGTCGCGGTCGTGGCGGGGTTCGGCGGTGCGGTGACCTCCCAGTCGCGGGGAGGCTGGCTGGGCTTGCTCGTGGGGTGTGGGCTGGTCATCTGGCTGACGGGCGGCCCGGTCAGGCTCTTCGCGATCTGCGGCGGCCTCGCGCTGGCGATCCTGGTCCTGGCCTCGCCGGTCGGATCCCAGATCACCGGCCGGATCGCCGCCTCGTCGGTCGAGGCCGGACAGGCGACCCTGGTCACGCCCGAGAACTTCGCGGTCCAGGAACGACTGGCGCACTGGAGAGCGGGTGTGGCGATGGCGCGGGAGCACCCGTGGCTGGGCGTCGGGGCCGGGAATTACAAGGAGCGTTTCCGGGAGTTCACGCCCTCCTGGCGGTTTCGTGTGGCCCGCTCCCACGCCCACAACGCCTTCATCCACGCGGCGGCCCAGACCGGGCTGGTGGGGTTCGCCACCTATTCGCTGGCGGTGGGGACGATCGCCTGGCGGCTCCGCCGAGGTCTGCGGGCGACGCGCGGCACCCCGGCGTCGGTCGTGGTGATCGGGGTGACCGGAGCGTGTGCCGCCTTTTTCACACACGGTCTCTTCGACTACCTTCACGCCTACGACCTCCCGAAGTTGCTCGGGATCACCGTCGCCCTCGGCGAGGCGGTGGCCCGGCGGCCCGGCCCCGGTCCGTGGCGGCGTCCGACCCGCCGGACCGGCTATGATTGACTGGCGGGCCGACGGCGGCACCACGCCCGATCGGGTGCGACGATCGGGACGAAATCGCTCGCGCGAAGGGAACGGTGGGTGCTGACGACCGACGAGACACGGGCAGGTCTCAACGACTCCCCGGGGAGTGCCGCGACGGCCGGCGCCGAACCCATCGCCGATGTCCTGGCCGACGAGCGACCCGAGAATCTCGGCAAGCGGTTCCTGAGCCCCCAGACGCTGGTTTCCTTCGGCCTGGCCCTGGCCCTCGCGATCTTCTTCATCCGGCGCCTCGACATCGACGCCGGCGCGGTCTGGCAGAACGCCCGGAACGCGAACCCGTTCCTCTTCGGCCTCGCCTTTGGGGTGTTCTACCTCGGATTCATCCCCCGTGCGCTGCGCTGGCGGGCGATGCTGGCCCGGGCCGGGATCACGCCGGAACGCGGGTACCCGGTCCCGAAGACGCGCGGTCTGGTCGAGATCTACCTCCTCTCATGGTTTGCCAACTGCGTCGTGCCCGCCAAACTCGGTGACGCCTACCGGAGTTACTTGCTCAAGCGCTCGACCAAGGCATCGTTCAGCACCACCCTGGGGACGATCCTGGCGGAGCGACTGATCGACCTGGCCGTGCTGTTCGCGGCCATGGTCGGGGCGGCCCTCGTCGTCTTCGGCACGCACCAGCCGGGCCAGGCCCGGCAGACCTTCGTGGGCGGTGGTGCCCTGATCCTGGTCGGTGGCATCGGCGTCCTGGTGATGTGGAAGACCCGCGACCGTCTCGAAGGACTCCTGCCGGAGCGGTTTCGCCAGCAATACGCCCGGCTCCACGATGGAATCTTCGCCAGCCTGAAGCGGCCGATGGGGTTTGCCCTGGTCAGCCTCGGCATCTGGCTGAGCGAGGGCCTGCGGCTGTTCTTGGTCGCGGCGGCGCTCGGCGCCGACATTACTCCCGCGACCGCCATCTTCGTCGCCCTGCTCAGTTCCCTGCTGACCGCCATCCCGATCACCCCGGCGGGCCTCGGCCTGGTCGAGGGGGCGATGGTGGTGATGCTCACGCTGGTCGATGTCGAGGTTTCCCTGGCCGCATCGATCGCCCTGATGGACCGCGTGATCGCCTACTTCAGCTTGATCGTGGTCGGCCTGGTCCTCTACGTCCGGCGCGTGCGTCACGAGATGCTCTAGGCCCGCGCGGTGCGCCTCCTGATCGACGACAGCGCCGCCGTCAACCAATTGGCCGGGGTCGGCCGCTACGCCCGTCACGTGGTCCCAGCCCTCGTCGCCGCCCGCCCTGACTGGGAGGTGACTCTCGGCTATGCCCCGGGGGGCCCCGATCATGCCGTGGCCCTCGCCGAGGCCCGGCACGCGATGGATGCCGCGCCCGCGGCCCGTTGGCACGAGTGGCCGGTGGGCCGGGCGCGGTTGGACCAGGCGTGGTACCGCGCCAGGCTGCCCCTTCCCGTCCAACTCTTCTCCGGCCGTGGGGCCGACCGGCCGGACGTGGTCTATTCCCCCGACTTCACCGTTCCACCGGCAGGCCGGACACCCCGCCTGATGACGATTCACGACCTCGCCTTTCGCCTGTGGCCCGACCTGGTAGCGCCCCGGCTGATGCGGTTCTTGGAGGGAGTCGTCCCGCGGTCGGCGCGTCGGGCCGCCGGGGTCGTCACCGTCTCCGAGAGCGCCCGGCGAGACCTCATCGCCCACCTCGGCCTGCCGGCGGACCGGGTCTCGGTGGTGCCCAACGGCGTGGATGGGAGATTTTTCGCGGCCGTCCCCCCGGGGGAGGAGGACCGCATCTGGCTCGGGCTGCCGGCGTCATACCTCCTGTGCGTCGGCACCATCGAACCTCGCAAGAACCACCTGGCCCTGTGGAGTGCGCTGCGCGGTCCGGGCCGGGACATCGACGTGACTCTGGTCGTGGCGGGAAAGCCGGGGTGGCGGGGGCGAGAGATCACGGCCGCGGCCGATGACCTCGTTCGGTCCGGTCGCGTCATCTTCCTGCCCAACGTCGACAACGCGACCTTGCCGGCGGTCTATGCCGGTTCGGCGGCGACCGTTTACCCCAGCCTGTACGAAGGCTTCGGACTTCCGGTCATCGAATCGCTGGCGGCCGGTAGGCCGACGGTCGTCTCCTCGGCGGCGGCGCTGGTCGAGGTCGGGGGAGACCAGGTGACGGTCGCCGACCCCGCTGACCCGGAGTCGATCGCCGCGGCGATCCGCGCCGCTCTCCATCCCGATCAGCGGTCGACCGCCGCGGTCGCGGCCCGGCGGGAACGCGCGGGGTGGTATCGTTGGCCCACGGCGGGCGAGGCATTGGCGGAGACGATCGAACGTGTCCACGACGAACGACGGCGATAGGCCAGCGACGCCGGACCTGTCAGATCCAGACGACTCGACCTCGCCGGAATCACGCCGCGCGGGCCGCACACCATCGTCGGTTCGACATGGAGACGGGGATGAAACCGTTGTTCGGGTAGACGTGCCTCGGATGGGGACCGCGTCCGCGGATGCGTTATCGGCAGGAGACCGGTTGCCGTCAGGTGAACCGGTCATCCCGGTCAACTCCACCGACGATCACACCGGCGAGGACGGCGAGCCGGAGCATGGCGAAACCGAGCGCCCCGAGCCCGTGGTCCGGCCCCGCGACCGGTGGACCATCATCGCCATCGCCGGGGTCGCGCTCGGCGGCATCCTCTGCATGATGATCACGGTCGCCGTCGTCTTCTTCGTCTGAGCGGATCGGCCGGCACGGAGCCGACGAATGGTTTGCCCCGGCGTTCGCACCGGGGGACCGTCGCGTCGTTCCACGTCCCTTTCGGTCGCGGTACGAGTCGGCTGGGGCAACCAGATCGGAACGGACCATGCCGCCGATCGCTCGGCCGAACGGTACGTCTGGGATGGAGGGGTAGGGGATGCTGAGCGAATCGGTCGTCCGCGACGAC
This sequence comes from Thermomicrobiales bacterium, assembly GCA_037721765.1. Classification (GTDB taxonomy): domain Bacteria; phylum Chloroflexota; class Chloroflexia; order Thermomicrobiales; family UBA6265; genus JACCVE01. The sequence goes on along the minus strand of JBBJOE010000126.1, from coordinate 3,440 downwards.
CAGGGTGAATCCGACGAGCGGGAGCGTTTGACGCCCGCGTTGACGGTCGCGGACTTCCGGGAGGTCGCGACCAGGATCGAGGACGAGATCGCGCGGGTGATGGTCGGCCAGGCCGACCTGATCCGCGACGTGCTGACCTGCGTCATCGCCGGTGGCCATGTCCTGCTCGAAGGTGTCCCCGGACTCGGCAAGACGATGCTGGTCCGGACCTTGGGAGACACGCTCGATCTCCAGTTCAGCCGGATCCAGTTTACCCCCGACCTGATGCCGGCCGACATCACCGGTACCAATATCCTCGTCGAGGACGCCGAAGGTCGCCGCCAGTTCGCGTTCCAGCCCGGCCCGGTGTTCTCGAACCTGGTGTTGGCCGACGAGATCAACCGTGCCACGCCCAAGACCCAATCGGCCCTGCTGGAGGCGATGCAGGAGAAGACCTGCACCGTCGCGAACGTGGTCCGTCCCCTGCCCGACCCATTCTTCGTCCTGGCGACGCAGAACCCGCTGGAGATGGAGGGGACCTACCCCCTGCCGGAGGCCCAACTCGACCGGTTCTTCTTCAAACTGATCGTCCGCTTCCCTTCCGCCCAAGAGTTGACCGAGATCGTCCGCCGCACCACCGGCGAGCCGCGCGAGGGGGCGAGCAAGGCCACCGACGGGGCCACGGTCTCGCGCATGGGCGCCCTGGCTCGCCAGGTGCCGATCGCGGCTCCCGTGGCAGACCAGGTCGTCCGGATCGTGATGGCCACCCACCCGGATCACGAGACGGCCGTTCCCGCCGTGCGTCGCTACGTCCGGTACGGCGCCAGCCCCCGCGGAGCCCAGTCGATCGTCCTGGCGGCCAAGATCCGGGCCCTGTTGGAAGACCGTCTCAATGTCGGCTACGAGGACGTGCGGGAGGTGGTGGCGCCCGCCCTGCGCCACCGGATCATCCTCAACTTCGACGCCGAGGCCAATGGCGTCTCGGCCGACGATGTCCTCCGACAATTGACCGACGAGGTGGCGGCGTCAGATGAGGTCCGGCGCGTGCGGTAACACGGGGCCGATAGAGCTCCCAGCTCCGGTCCGGTCTATTTTGGCGGTCGAGAGTCGGGTGTGGCGGCCCAGTTCCGGCGTCGCGCGGGGGCGCCATCGCGACGTGAGCCGGACACGGTCTACGCCGGAATCGTAGACACGATGCCGATATGATCTGCCAGGGCGTCGGCTCGTTCGCGAGTCTTCGAGTCGGTGCGCGAACGCCGTTGACACGACTTCGGGCCGCATAGTACTATCTCCCAGCGTTGGAGGCGTGGTGTAGCGGCCTAACATGCAGCCCTGTCAAGGCTGAGATCGCGGGTTCGAATCCCGTCGCTTCCGCCCATGCACCATGTGACGCCCTCGAAGAAGGGCAGGAGATCCGGTCGTGGCAGCAATGCCACGGCCGCTCTGTTTTGCACGACCACCGAAGCGAATAACTGCTGCGCAAGCCGGTTCCGTTCCTCAGCGTTGGCGACGATCCAGGCGCTTCCCACGTCTCCCAGGAAGGCGGAGAGGTGCTTACCGGCGTCGGCGTCCTGATTACCCGTCTCCGGTAGCGCGACCAGTCGGTCGGCGAGGTCGGCTGTGCGCGTCTTGTAGTCGCTCATGGTCAGGTCACTCAACAGATACAACTCTTTGAGCCGATCGAGCTGACGACGGACGCTGTTCCGCTCGACGGCGGTGTCAGTGTCCCGGCTCTGGTAATTGTCGTCCTCCGACGTGCTCGACCCGCTGTTCGGGCCGGATAGCCTGACCGCCCATGGCGCGGCGGCGAGGGAGCGGAGAGTGCCCGTGCACGAGTACCTGGCCATCGGCACGGGGCTCGACACTGATGATATTGGCGATCTCGACGAGTTGCATCTCGTCCATCCTGGCGGTTGGCCGTCGATCGCGCGGACGTGCGGACTGGTCCGGTAGTGGTCGCGGCTTACCGGGCCCGGGCGGTGACGTCGGATCACATGGCTATCCAAACTCTCGGCGCGTGCGCCCAGAACATGTTGCTGATGGCCTATCGGCTCGGGCTGGACATGGGCGGGATGTGGGTGCCCCACTTTTGTCCGGAGGTCGCACGGGATATGCTCGGCTTGCCACACGACCACGTTCCCCATGCGCTACTGCAACTTGGCCACGCAGCAGCAGATCCGAAACGTCGAGCGCGCCGGCGGTTAGACGAGCTGATTACCCCTTGCGAGTGACACGCCCGTTACCCACCCACGCTCCGGTCCACAGCCGGTTACCATAGCCTTAAGACTCCGGAAAGGAACACGCCATGCCCGACTCGCCCATCTTCACTGCTCTCGGAAAGACCCAAACCATCTTCACGGGTCTCGATGTCTTTCCCCGTCCCGAGCACGTGGTCGAGGTCAAGCTCACCGGTGACGAGCTGACCGCGTTCTGCCCGATCACCAACCAGCCCGACTTCTACTACTACGAGGTCCGCTACCGGCCGGTCAGCTCGTGTATCGAGTCCAAGACCTTCAAGCTCATGATCGGCTCCTACCGCGAGCGGTGCGCCTTCGCCGAGACCCTGGCCAGCGACATCGCCCAGCAGATCCACGACGCCACCGGCGCCGAGACGGAGGTCACGCTGACCCAACAGGTGCGCGGCGGGGTGTCGCTCACCGCAAGGGCGGCGATCTCCCAGCCGTCGTCGGCCTCGTGACCCCGCGCGACCGGACGGTCACTCGCGAGGGCGCGGCTTACTTCCTCGGGTTCATCGGCTCCATCTGGCTGGCGAACTGGCTCATCACCCACTGGGGCACCGTGAAATTCCCGGACTCACCCTACCTGATTCCGGTGTGGACGGGTGCGCTGACACCGAGCGGGGTATCCGTCTATGCCCCATCCGGCGTGCTGGCCGTCGGGCTCAGCTTCACGCTGCGGGACCTGGTGCAGCGGCGGCTCGGCGTCCGGGTCGCGATGCTCGCCATCGTGCTCGGGGCGGTGGTCTCCGCAGCCCTGGACCCGGCGCTGGCGCTCGCGTCAGGAGCGGCCTTCCTACTGGCGGAGTCGCTGGACCTGGCCGTCTACACGCCGCTGCAGCGCCGCAATCTCGTCGGCGCGGTCGTCGCCTCCAACGTGGTCGGCATTGTGGTCGACAGCCTCGTCTTCGTCAGCCTGGCCTTTGGGTCGCTGGCGCTGCTCGAGGGGCAGATCATCGGCAAGGCGTGGATGACCCTCGCAGCGATTCCACTCGTCTATGGCATCCGGGTGTGGGACCAAACGCGGGGCATGGGACCGCACGACATCGCAGCGACGCGGTCGTAGCTCACCTCCACCGAGGTGGCGGTACTGATTGTCTCGATCACCCTCGCCCGCTACGCCTCGCCGCTGGCCGGCTCGGCATGCGCTGCCTGGCCATGGGCCAGGTAGTTCTCGACGAAGAGCAGCCCGCTCTCGCCCGCCCGCTGGACCATGCGCAGCAG
>JBBJOE010000125.1:0-7282 GCA_037721765.1 Thermomicrobiales bacterium | reverse complement strand
AACGGATTGGCAGCCCATGATCCCGCACGCGCACGGCGTGCGAACGCCTCTCTCCGCCGGTTGCCGCTCGATCAATCGCCGGGGCACTGGTCGCCGGCCCCGGCGTGTCCTCCTCGCTTCGCGAGGGTCCCCCTCACCGTGGCACGGAACCTGTACCGGTCGCTGGTCATCGAAACCCCGGCCTTTCCGTCGATTCGCCCCCGGAGGATGTCCCATGGTCCAACTCGGCTACGCCATCTCCAGCGAGGAGTTCCGCCCCGCCGACCTCGTCCGGAACGCCGCGCTGGCGGAGGACGCTGGCTTCCCCTACGCCCTGATCTCCGACCACTTCCACCCATGGATGGACGCCCAGGGTCACAGCCCGTTCGTCTGGGGAGTGCTCGGCGGGATCGCCCAGGCCACGAGCCGCCTGGTGATCGGCACCGGCGTCACCTGCCCCACGTTCCGGATCCATCCGGCGATCGTCGCCCAGGCGGCGGCGACCGCGGCGGACATGCTCCCCGGCCGGTTCTTCCTCGGTATCGGCAGCGGCGAACTGCTCAACGAGCACGTCCTCGGGCAACATTGGCCGCCGGTCTCCGTCCGGCTAGAGATGCTGCGCGAGGCGGTAGGCGTGATCCGGGCGCTGTGGGAGGGCGGCTATGTCACCCACCACGGACGCTTCTACACGGTCGAGAACGCCCGCCTCTACACCCTCCCCGAGGCACCCTCGCCGATCCACGTCGCCGCCGCCGGGCCGGAGGCCGCCGCGCTGGCCGGGGAGATCGGCGACGGAATGATCGACACGTCGCCGAACGCCAAGGTCGTGGGGGCGTTCGAGGCGGCCGGGGGCGGGGGCAAGCCGCGGTACGGGCAGATGACGGTCTGCTGGGGCGAGGACGAGGCGGCGGCCAAGGCGCTGGCCCATCGCCAATGGGGCTACTCCGCCCTGCCGGGGCAGTTGAGCCAGGAACTGGCGTTGCCGCTCTACTACGACCAGGCGACCCAGATCGTGACGCCGGACCAGGTCGCCGAGAAGGTGATCTGCGGACCGGATCCCGAAAAGTACGTGGCGCAGGTCCGGGCGTATGCCGACGCCGGCTTCACGCATGTCTACATCCACCAAGTCGGCCCCGACCAGCGAGGCTTCTTCGAGTTCGCCCGGAAGGAGCTCTTGCCCGAATTTGACGCGTGACGGCTGGGAGCTATCCCGGCAGGCGCCCGATCGCGCCTCGCGGTCCGGGAGAGGGGAACGCGGGGGTTTCCGCCGGCTGCCTGAGGCGCCCGTCTCCTCCGAGGGGTCGAGCGATGGCTGCTCGCTCGACGTCGAGCACCGCGCCACGCGGGCATCGTGCGAGGCGCACGGGTAGCCAGGTTATGAACGTCTCACCGTCCCGCGCGGCGGGCGGCGATGCCGGCGGCCAACTCCGGGAAGGCGGGGTCGATCTCGAAGGCGTAGCCGTCCCAGTAGCCGTCTCGCCCCGGCACGAAGCGCCGGGGCGGCGCCATGATCCCGTCCAGCGCCGCGGACTTCAGCCGCCGGCAAACGTCTCCCCTGACCCGCTCCGACCCGCTCGCCCGCAGCTCGTCGGTGGGAATCGAAGGCAGCACGCGCACGCTGAGCCGCTCCCCCCGGCGGAGCCGCGGACCGAAGGGGTGTTCCCACACCCGGTGGCCGCCGGTCAGGGCGATAGGCAGGATCGGGAGGCCGAGAGTTTGGGCGAGGGCAAACGCGCCGGGCAGACAGTCGGTCTCGATCCCGAGGATGGTGCCCTGCGGAAAGATGACCAGGCTCTCACCCCTCCCGACGACGCCCCGGGCCTCCCGGACGAGTCGCCGGTAGGCCGTCGCGCCCGCTTCCGGCCGGATGATCACCTGGCCGGTATCCCGCAGGTACGGACCGAGCAGGGGCCACCCGGCCAGTTCGTCCCGCCCGACGAACCGGAGCGTAAGCGGGAGCTGCAGCAACGGCAGCACGTCCGCGAACCCCTCGTGCAGCGGCGTCACGATGTACGTTTCGCCGGGATCGATCTGGTCCAGTCCTTCCCAATCGATCCGCAACCCGAGCACCCGCGTGAGCCGGCGGGCCCACCAGCGCTGGGCCCACGTCGCACCGCGGCGCGCGCCGGCGCGCGCGAGCAGGCGGGCGGGGAGGGGAGCCATCCCCAGCCAGACGGCGATGTCGACAACGGCACGCGCGTACTCACGCGGACCGGAGACGCCGATCCGGCCTCCGGCCAGGGTGTGGCGGACGGGCGGATCGTCGGCGGGCGGATCGTCGGCGGGCGGATCGTCACGGTGGCCCCGGATCGCGGGGTGGCGGGTGCGCACCGGCTCCCTAATGCCCACCGGCCACGGACGGGGTCGCTGCGGTGGGCCCGCCAGCGACCCGGGTGACGAGGTCGGAGCGCCCGTCGTCGGCGGCCGCCTGGCGGTGAACCCGCCCCCCGGCCCCCCGGTCGTCATCACGAGGGCGCCCCCCCGCGTCGGCCACGCGGGGCCGGGATCGGGCCGTGGGTCACGAGCCCGTCCGCCGCAGGGCCGCGCGGGCCTCGGGCACGACGAGCGGCACGGCGGCGACGCTGGCGCCCGCCGCGAGCAGGCACCAGGAGCAGAAGGCCCGGTGCCGCGTCCACTGGTCTACCGTCAGCTTGGCGCCGAACAGGGCATCGAGACCCACCTTGGCGGCGAGGGCCAGGGGAATCCACGAACGCGTACGCGCCCGGTCTGCCCCCCCGGCCGCCGCCAGCCAGGCGGTCAGGGCGTAGCTACCGAGCCCGAGGACCGCGTCCGGCGTCGCCAGGATCGCGTAGGCCTCGGCCGACGCGTCGACGGCGTCGGCGTCCAACCGGGGCAGGGGCGGCTCCGGGAGATGTTTGATGATGCCCATCTGGTAGAGCGAGATGGGCATCATCGCCCCGGCCGCGACCAGGGAGAGGCCGAGGACCTTCCGCCGCTGGCGAAGGAAATGACCCGATCCCAGCCGCAGGTCCCGGCTCAACTGCTCAGGCGTCATGGTTTGGTCCCTTTCTTGACGCCGGTCAGGCCGGTCCCGCCATTGCGCGGCCCATCCCCTGGCTGCCGCGGCGTCTCGGCACCTCGGCGGCGATGATGGAGTCGCCAGCCCCAGCGCGCCGCGCATAGCGCCGCTCCGTGCATAGGGCGTTCATATCAGAATATCTGTCTCGCCAGCACCGACTTGACCCACCCTTGCCTTGACTGGTGCGACGGTGAGGAGGGGGCGCCGACGAGCGCCCCCTCCTCTATCGGTATCGGTTCACGTCAGATTCACATCGCCGGCTCGTCGGGATCGGCCGTGCCCGATACGGCAACGTCGAACACGAAGCCCTCGACATACGGGTCCGACTGGCCATCCTTGAATGCCATCGCCGTCTCGGCATAGAACATTCGCGCCTCCTCGACGCTCCTCTTTCCGGTGACGATATCGTTGGCCAGGTTGATCGCCAGGAAGTTCATCTCCTCCTTGTCACAGCGGGCGGAGATCTCGCCCTTGGTCCGCTCCACAATCACGCTGCCGTCGTACTTCGCCAGCTCGTCGAAACAGTCGGGCGGGACCTGATAGTCCACGAACTGCTCGAGCAGGTCCGGGTGTGGCATCGGGAAGTCGTGCTGTACCACGTCACGGTTGAGGATGGTGCGCTTCCACGGTCCGTTGTGGTGCCAGATCAACAGGCTCGCGGTGGCCTCCTGCGGCGGGCCGTACTTGTCCATGACCGTCTGTGCAACCTCGGACGAGACATCGGGCCACTGGCGGACGATCTCGTCCACCACGTCCATGCTCACGGGACTTGCCGCCGGGGTCGCATCCTGGGCGGCGGCGGCGCCCAGGCGAGTGGCGGCGGCCGCCCCAGCCATCACTCCCGCCGTCTTGGCCAAGGTCCGTCGATTCAGTGTGTCAGCCATCGGTTCCTCCGTTCATTGCAACATGTCAATGAGACATGTCAGCGATACACAGACGATCGTGTTTGTGACCACGCGTGCCGGTTCCTCCAGGCCAGCGTTCCTTGAGCGTCGCCGACGCCTTCCTGGCCGCCTTGAAGCGAGACCAGGGAAGCGACGGTTCCTACGCGTTTCTCCCCGACGCGCGGACCCGATCCAGGTACAGGCCGAGAACCGTGCCGAAGAAGACGGTGTGGGCCAGGAACTGGACGGTCTCGTTGGTCCCGTTGGGGAACCAATCCCAACCGGCCGCCGGCGCGATGACGTAGAAGTCCACCAGCCAGAGGATGAGGCCAAACAGGCTGGCGGCAACGACGAGGGCCCCCCTCGACCTCGCCAGCGCTGGTACCAGCGACGCGATCAGGCCGAAGGTCATCCCGAAAATGCCCGACATGACCATGTGCACGACCGCACCGGCGAGTGCCGCCGTGGCGAGCGAGTAGCCCGGGGCGAGCGCCTCGCTACCGAGCACCATCGCCCCGATCATCCGGAGCGGCATGAAGAAGGCATCGGCACCGTTCATCAGCGCCGCCATCACCATCTCGAACATGGCAAAGGTGATCCCGGCGACGATGCCTCCCACCATTCCCCGTTTCGCCCACCGGCCCGTATCCGGGTGGACCCCGGTCATACTGGCTGTTGCCATCTCACTCACTCCTTGCCGCCTTCGCGGCCTAGGTCGTTACCGGTCTCCAGGACGCCCCGAGCGGTGACGCCGCCAGCATTACCTGTCGGGCGTGCGCTCCGCCTCCAGGTTCTGTCGGCGAGCGCGCCGGAGGCCGGCCAAAATGGCCTCGGTCGGATCCTGGAAGTGCTCCACGGCTCGTCCTGCCAGGTCATCGCACCAGCTGTAGTAGCCGGCACCCCATGACGCCTCGATGACCTGTACCCGGCACCGCTCACCCTCGATCGTGACCGAGCGGCCCGCGATCGCGACCGTGCCCTCGACACCCAGGGCCCGCAACGCGTCGAGGAGTCGCGTCATCGCTCCTGCCCTTCCCCATCGAGATCGGCGTGCTTGGCCGGGAGCCACCTGATCCGGCCTTCACCGTAACGGGAAGAGGTCGACGTGCCGGTCACCAATGGTCAACAGCTGGGTCAACAGGGAGTCAACAGACGTCAACGGAGCCGGATGGGGCCGCGATCGGCGGACCGGGCCGCGATCGGCGGACGAGCCCGAGATCGGCGGGCAGGGCCGGGCGGGAGTGGGTCGGCTGGTGAGGACGGTCGAGTCAGTCAGTGGGGATGGACGAAGCGATAGCCGATGCCCCACTCTGTCTGGATGTAGCGGGGGTTCTCTGCGTCCTCACCGAGCTTGCGACGGAGGCGCTGGATGAACACTTTGAGGTAGTTGGGCTGGGTGATCCACTCCGCCCCCCAGACCCGCTCCAGCAGCACGTCGTGGGGCATGACCACACCGGCGTGGCGCGCGAGTTCTTCCAGCAGCCGGTACTCCGTCGTCGTCAGGCGTACCACCTCCTCCCCCAGGCGCACCTCGTGCGTGGAGAAGTCGATGGAGAGCTCACCGCTGACGAAGCGCGGCGTTGGCTGGGCGTCCTGCCCAGGGGCTCGGCGGAGCAGCGCCCGCAGCCGTGCCAGCAGCTCCAGGTGATCGAACGGCTTCGTCAGGTAATCGTCCGCGCCGAGGTCCAGGGCCCGGACCTTGTCCACCGTCGCGTCGCGCACGGTGAGCATCAGGATGGGGACCTCGGACACCTCGCGGATCCGACGACACACCTCGAAGCCGTTGGGCGGCGGCATCCCGACATCGAGCACCACCAGATCGGCCGGGTCCGCCGCGAACCGTGCGAGCGCGTCCTCCCCGTCCGACGCGATGGTCACCTGGCACCCGGGCCACGCCATCCGGGCGGCGAAGGCGACCGCGTTGGCCAGGTCGCTGGTGTCTTCGGCGATCAGCAATTTCAAGGTCACGGGGCACCTCCCCCGATCGCCTTCGGCAGGGCAACGTGGAAGACGCTGCCCTGCCCGGGTGTGCTCTCGGCCCAGATCCGTCCGCCGTGGAGCTCGATCAGTTCCCGCACGATGGTGAGCCCTAACCCCGATCCCTCGCCATGTGCCGCCAACCGGTGGAAGCGCCGGAAGACAGTCTCCAGATCCTCGGGGGCAATACCGGGGCCGTTATCGCTCACCGTGAGGATGACCTCGGTACCCGTCGCCCGACCGGAGACGACGACACCGGTACCCGTTGGGGTGTGCCGGTGAGCATTGGCCAAGAGGTTGACCAGCACCTGCCCCAGGCGCCGCGCGTCGCCCACGACGGTCAGAGGCGTCACGGGGAGGTCAATCTCGAGGGTCTGTCCCTTGTTCTCAAGCAGCGAGTGGATTGTCACGGGCGCGTCGGCAACGATAGCGCGCAGGTCGATGAGCTGGCGGTCGAGGCGCAGGGTGCCGGCCTCGAGTTGGTTGAGGGCGAGCAGGTCGTCGATGAGGAGACCCAGGTGCTGGTTGTTGCGGCGGGCACTATCCAGCAACTCCCGCTCCTCGGCCCGCAGCCGGTCAGCCACACTTGCGTCAAGCAGGCCGAGACAGACCCGCGTGGCCGCCAAGGGCGTCTGCAGGTCGTGGGAAATCGTGGCGACGAAGTCGACTCGGAGATGGTCCAGCTCCGTCAGCCGCTCCGCCTCGTCCCGGTTCGCGCGAGCTGCCGCCTGCTCCAAGGTCAAGTGACGGGCGAGGATGGTCGTGCCAATCCCGACGACGACGAGCCCGACGATACGGACACCGAGCTCACGGACATGACCCGCCGTCGGCGACCACATGGGGAGGGTGGGCTCGATGGCCGCGACCGTCATCGCGGCGGCGGCGGTGTAGAGCAGCGTGCCACGCGACGAGAAGATGACCGCCGCACAGACGACCGCCAAGACGACAAGGACGTAGGGCGCCCCTCCAGGCTGCGCGCTGATGGCGTAGATCAGCCCGATCGCCGGCAGGTCCATCATGGCCTGGCGGGCGAAGGAATGGATCACGGGCCAGGTGATCTGCAGCCACTGACAGAGTCCGTTGTAGCCAGCGAACAGGAGGACCAGCGCCCAGGACGGGAGCTCGGCGCGCCCGGTCGTCGGTTGCAGGAGGGTGAGCAGCAGCAGCGCCGCGATGGTCGTCCAGCGCAGCCGGGAGAGTGCCTGGGTGAGGTAGCGGGAGGGCTCGCCGGAGTACGGCCTATCGGTCGTATCGGTCGCCGTCATCTCGCCCGCGGTCCTGTCTCGACCGGAGAGCGGGGCGATGTCGGTCACGGAGCTTCCCTCGGCGGCGCGACGGCTGAGCCGCCCACCAGATGTGCTGTCCATCGTGCCGCAGAGTGTATACCGCGCTTGCAGCGGCC
>JBBJOE010000124.1:0-7319 GCA_037721765.1 Thermomicrobiales bacterium | reverse complement strand
GCCTGCTGCTCCAGCCATTCCCGGGCGTAGCGCTCGGCGGTGCCGGTCCGGGCCGCCAGTTCCGCGCTGGTGGCCGGTCCGTCCTCGGCCAGCGAACGGTAGTAGCCGAGGCGGTCGCCGATGTAGACCGAGAAGACATCCATCGCGGCGACGGTGGCGTTGAACAGGCGCTCGACGAGCGCATCGGGCGAGACGGGACCCGGGACGGATTGGGGATCGGGAGCGACGGCCTCCATGGGGCATCTCCTGTTGGGCGCGCGATGGCCACCGATGAAGATCGTCCTGACCCCAGTTGTAAGCGATCTCCAGATGATGTCAAGAGATCGCGGTCTCGGAGATCTATCGTGAGATGCCCTGATCGCGCGTGATAGGCGATCGTCCCGCGAAGACGTGCGAATCAGATGATGTCCGGTACGGCGTTGGCGTGCGCCCGTCGCCATCCGCTCCCGGAGCCTCACTGTCGCATCCGGAGTGGCGCCGCGGAAGGCGTGGTCTCGACCGGCGGGGGCGTGGTGCCGTCGGGCGAGAGGGTCGGCGACGAACGCGCCAGTTGCCTCCCACGAGCGATCATTGCCGCCTACCCTTGGTGGGACGTATCGCGTCACCCGTCAGGGGCGACCTGATGTGGTTACTCGTCGGACCTTGCTCGTGAGGGGAACGACCATGGTCGCGACCCCGTTCACCATCGACATCCCCGAAGCGACCATCGGTGGTGCCGCCGGTTCCAGCGTGGGGCCGGGCCGACGGCGCCACGATCGGGGCAGCTCAAGGGAGTGGCGATGGGTGGCGTCCGCCGGACACGAACGCCTGCCGCGATCGACGGGTTCGAACGAGTCCCCATCGAGGACCGGAACGCCTGGCGCCGATGGCTGGACGAACATCACGACCATTCCCCGGGGATCTGGCTCGTGTCGTGGAAGACGCCGACGGGGAACCCACGGATGACCTTTGTCGAGATCGTCGAGGAAGCACTGTGCTTCGGCTGGGTGGATAGCCTGCTCCGGGCCCTCGACGAGGGGCGGACGATGCTGCTGATCACCCCGCGAACGCCGGGCAGCGGGTGGTCGGCGATCGACGAGGGACGCGTGGAGCGCCTGGTCGCGGCCGGGCGGATGGCCCCGGCCGGGTTGGCCAAGATCGAGGCCGCCAAGGCGGACGGGTCGTGGGCAGTCCTCGACGCGAGCGAGGCGCTCCAGATGCCGGGGGACGTGACCCGTGCCCCGGGGCAGGATCGGGCGGCGGACGAGGGGTTCGCCGCGTTCGGTCCTTCGGTCAAGAAGCCGCTGCCGGCGTCGGTCGCCGGTGCCAAGCGGCCGGAGCCGGGGCACGCCGCGGCGTCAGACCGGCTACGATGCTGCCCATGGATGACGTCCCAGTTCCAGTCCCCGGCGCGGGGACCACGACGCCGGGTGAGCCCCCGGACACCGCCGGAGACGACCCGGCCCTGGCCACCGTGACCCGAACCGTCGGGATCGACCTGGCGTCGCAGGCGAACACGACGGCCGGCTGCGTCGTGTCCTGGTCGGGGACCACGGCGACGGTCGAGCATCTCTGGGTCGGCATGGACGACGCGGCGGTCCTCACCATGGTCGGGGAGTGTGACACGGTGGGTATCGACGCCCCGTTCGGTTGGCCCCGGCCATTCGCCCGCTTCGTCGCTGACCAGGCGATGGGTCAGCCCGAGACGGTCCCCTGGAGCCCTGCCCGGCGCGACGATCTCCGGTTCCGGCGGACCGACGTGGTCGTCCGGGTCGCCCTGGGGCGGTGGCCGCTGAGCGTATCGTCGGACCTGATCGCCATCACCGCGATGCGCTGCGCCGGGTTGCTAGCGGCGATGAACGTCGAGGACCGGTCGGGTGCCGGGCGAGTGGTCGAGGTGTACCCGGCGGTGGCCTTGCGGCAGTGGGGATTCCGATCCACGGGCTACAAGGGGATCGCGGGCCGCGCGACGGCGCTGCCGGAGCTGGTCGGCTGCCTTCGGTCACGGTGCGGGTGGTTAGATATCCCCGAATCGTTCGCGCGGCTCTGCGCCACGAGTGACCATGCCTTCGATGCGCTCGTCTGCGCCCTGGTGGCCCGGGCGGCCGCGGTCGGCGCGACGGGTCAACCCGAGGACGGTGAGGAGCGTGAACACGCGCGGGTCGAGGGGTGGATCGCCATCCCGGCGGCCGATGTGCTCGGCCGCCTCGCCCGGCCCTCCCCGGGAGGAGATCGAGCCGGGTGACGGGGCGGCGCTCCGAGCCGGGCGTCTGGCCCGTCCCCTGGGGCGTTCAAATCGCGGCCATCCCTCGCATCTTCCACGATTCACGCCGGGCACTCTGTCCGTGCGGTTCCGGCATCCTCGCCGAGACGTTGGCATGGGGCATGCTTCAAGGCTGTCAGGACAGAGGTCCGGCCCCCTCGCGGGGCTTCATCGTGCCGTCGGCCCCCGCGCTGGTCTTGACGCCAGACGTGCCGGGCGGCGGCGGAACGGTTCCAATGAGGGGCCCCGAGGAGAAGAACGTGGGACAGTTTGTGCCTGACGATACGCTGACGACCACCATCCGCCCGTCGCGGCGAAGCATGTTGACCGGTTCCGCCAAGCTGGCCGGTGCCGCCGCCCTTGCCGGGGCCGTCCCGGCCGCGTTTGGCGGCCTCACGGCTCGCGCCCAGGACGGCACGCCCGTCGCCGGCGGAACGCCGTCGACCTCGGACGTGACGACCGGCAGCCCGAACGAGCAGATGGCCGCCGTACTGGCAGCCTTCGCCGCGTTCGAGTCGCCGGCGATCTACGAGGTCGAGCCGCGCGTGGCCCGGGAGCTGCCGAGCTTCTTCGACGCCTACGCCGCCGTTCGCGCCGAGGCTGGCGAGCCGACCCTCGAAGCGGTCGCCGATGTGTCGGTGCTGGTGATCCCGGGCCCGGCCGGCGACATCCCGTGCCGCGTCTTCACCCCCGAGGGTGAGGGCCCGTTCCCGGTCCTGGTCTACTTCCACGGCGGTGGCTGGGTCATCGCCAACATCGCGACCTATGAGAACTCGGCTCGGGCCCTGGCGAACGCGGCCGAGTGCGTGGTCGTCTCGGTCGGCTACCGCCAAGCGCCGGAGAACCCGTTCCCCGCCGCCGCCGACGATGCCTACGCCGCTCTCCAGTACGTGATCGAGAATGCCAACCTCGTCAACGGCGACCCCGAGCGGGTGGCCGTCGGTGGCGAGAGCGCCGGTGGCAACCTGGCCACGGTCGCCTGCCTCCTGACCCGCGACCAGGGCGGCGTCCTGCCGGTCCACCAGTTGCTGGTCTACCCGGTGACCACTTTCACCCCGGACACTGACCCCGAGACGGCCGCGACCCTCAACGTCGGCTCCCTGTTCCTCGACGCGGCGGCGCTGGAGTGGTTCGGCAGCTACTACCAGCCCGACGTCACCAGCCCATTCGCCTCGCCGCTGGTCGCTGACCTGACCGGTCTGCCGACCGCGACGGTCGTCCTGGCCGAGATCGACCCGCTCCGGGCCCAGGGTGAGGTCTACGCCCAGGCGCTGAACGACGCCGGGGTCGACACCGAAGTCACGATCTACGAGGGTGTCACCCACGAGTTCTTCGGCATGGTCGGTGCGGTCGACCAGGCCGCTGATGCCGTCGAATTCGCCGCCGAGCGCCTGACCTCTTCGTTCGAGGACGCCGGGACGAGCACGCCAGAAGCATAGTCTCCGGCCGTGCCTGGCGCGGTCATCATTCGACCACACCGATGGGAACGGGGCGGTGGGGAAACCTGCCGCCCCGTTCGCCGTGTTCCCAACGACGTGGTGCCTCGATGTGGAGCCCCATCTTCGACCCGCCCGCCCACGACCAGTTTCCCATGGTCGCCGCCTAGACGGCGCGGTATCCTGCCGGACACATTGCGCTCGCCCATCACCGTGGGCGTCGATCCGCGTTCCCAGAGCAACGAGGTCCCGATGACCGAGGTCGCAGGCGTCCCCGCGTTCCCGACCGCCAGTCCCCCGCTCGATGATCTCCCGGTGACGCTGGCGGATGTGATCGCGGCGAGAGAGCGGATCTCGGCCCTCATCCACCGCACGCCCCTGCTGCGCTGCGAGGCCCTCTCGGCCATGACGGGGACGCGACTCGGCCTCAAGGCCGAGAACTTCCAGAAGACGGGCTCCTTCAAGGCCCGCGGTGCCCTGAATGCCCTGCTGCTCCTCTCGCCGGAACAACGGGACCGGGGCATCGTCACCCTCTCGGCCGGTAATCACGGTCAGGGTCTGGCCTGGGCGGCGGCCAAGTTCGGCGTCCGCTGCGCGGTCTTCATGCCCGAGACGGCGACGCCCTCCAAAGTCGCCGCCATCCGGGGCTACGGAGCCGAGGCCCACTTCGCCCCGGCGATGGAACGGGTCTTCGCGGCGATGGAGGCCCACCGGGTCGAGCACGGGATGCACTTCGTCCACCCCTTCGGCGACCCCGCCATCATCGCCGGGCAGGGCACGGTCGGCCTGGAGATCCTGGAGGACGCTCCGGAGACGGAAGCGATCACGGTCTGCGTCGGCGGGGGCGGCCTGCTGGCCGGGATCGCGGTGGCGGTGAAGGGCCAGCGACCCGGCGTCCGGATCGTCGGGGCCGAGCCGGTGGGAGCGCCGACCGTCTCCCGTGGCCTGGCCGCCGGTCGTCCTATCACCTTGGACGCTATCTCGACCGTGGCCGATGGCCTGGCCGCCCCGTTCGGCGCCCCGGCGACCCAGTCGATCATCGCCCGCCTGGTCGACGACGTGGTCCTGCTGACCGACGACGAGATCATGGCCGCCCTGCGCCTGATCCTGGAGCGAGCCAAGGTGCTGGTCGAGCCGGCCGGGGCGGCCGGCGTCGCGGTCCTCCTCAACGGTGCCGCCAAGGTCCCCCCCGGCACGGCGACCGTGGCCACCCTCAGCGGCGGCAACATCGACACCGGTCGCTTGCGATCGCTGCTCTAGGGCACGGAGGCGGTCGTGAGGCCGCATGTCCGTCACGTTGAGGCGCCGTTTGGCGCCGGATGGCGCCGCGTGCGGAGTATTCGGGAGGAGCGCCGGTCGTCGCGCCCTCCTCAGGGACGTATCGCCAGCGTTCGACGGGACCATAGGCGGAATGGCGCCGCGAGCGACGTCACGACATCCGTTTCGTGAGCCGGAACCTCGGGGCGCCGGGACCGGCCGTCATCTCCGCTCACCGGTCGCACTCCGGGCATGACGAAGGGGCCGCCCGGATCGGGCGACCCCTTCGTGACGTTTCGGCTCGGATCGACCCTAGCTCTCGGGGAAGAGGTAGAAGTTCAGACCCACGTCTGGGTCGCCCTCGGCCACGACCGCCTCGTAGGCGTTGGTGTTGTTCGTGGCCGCGGTGGCATCGACCGCGATGGCGGCGCCGATGCCGTCAGGGAACCCGGTGATCTCGACGAAGTAGGTCCCGGCCGGGAGTTCGGTCCAGGTCACCGTGTCGCCGTCGTTGACGGCGTCGGCGAGGGTCAGGGCCGACCCGTCCGGGGTGTAGAGGAAGACTTCGAAGCCGCCCTCCACCGTCGGGACGCAGGCGGCGGCATCGAACGAAGTCGGGGTCGAACCCTCGGGGCACGTGGCGACCTGGATCGTCACCGAGCCGATGCCGGCCGTGTCGCCGGTGTCGCCGGTGTCGTCCCCGTCACCGGTGTCCGCGCCGGGGGTGGCGACGCTGTCCTCGGTCGTGAAGGTGTAGATCGTCACCAGTTCGTCCGGGGCGTCCGCCGTCAGGACGACCAGGTAGCTGCTGGCGCTCGGTTCGGGGAACTCGCCGACGATCAGGTACTCGTCGGAGCCGGGCGGCAGGGTCGTTAGGGTGACGGTGAAGTTCCCGGTGTCGGTGTCGCCCTCGCCGGGCCGGACGGTCAGGCCAGAGAAGGTGAACGTGCCCCCGTCCGCCTCGGCGTCGGCCAGGGTTAGCGTCTCGCCGGTGGCGTCCTCGGTGATCTGGACCTCGAAGCCCTCGGGGGCCAGGTCGCAGAAATCGCCGACCAGCGTCTCGGGGGTCATGCCCGCCGGGCAGGCCCGGACCTGGAGGGTGATCGTGCCCTCGCTGACCTCTTCGGGCTGGAAGGCGAAGAGGACCCGGACCACGTCCGGCTGGTCGGGACCGATGGTCAGGGACAGGTCGGCGGTCGCAACGCCGTCGGCGTCTGTCACCAAGAAGTCATCGAACGGGGCGGGCAGAGTCGGTGCCGTGAGGGTGTAGGTGCCGAAGGGCAGGGCGGGCCATGACAGTTCCCCGTCGGCCAGGCCGTCATCGGTCGAAACGGCGTCGCCGTTGGCATCGACCAGGCCGATGTCGAACCCGGCGTCACCGGTCACCGTGTCGCAGGCGGAGGCGTCGAGCGTGGCGGGCGTCAGGCCCGGCGCGCAGGCCTGGACCGCCAGGGTCAGGGAGCCCGTAAAGCGGGGGATCGGCGGCACCTCGGCCCCGATCACCGCCGCGACGAAGCTGGCGCTCTGGGCGCCGCTGGAGACCAGGGTCACGTCACCCTCGATCGTGGCGGCGTCGCCCGCCGCGATGGTGACCTCGTCCGAGCCACCTTGGATGGTGACTTCCCCGGCGGTGACCAGCAGCAGGGCCGGGTTGTCCCCGCTGGACAGATCGGCCTCGTCATCCGGGGCCAGCTCGCCGCCGACCAGGTCGATGTCGCGGTTGCCGCTCGGGGCATCGAAGGCGTCACCGTCGAAGATCAGGTCGTCACCGCCCGTGTCGGCCGCGTTCTCGGCCGGGACCAGCCCGATCCTGTAGTAGCCGACCGATGAGCCGGTGACGCTGGCCCGCTGCTCGAAGGCGCCGGACGAGACGAACGCCGCCTCACCCGGGGCCAGGCGAGCCTGGTTTCCGAAGGTCAGGCTATTGACGAGGACACCTCCCTCGTCGGCCAGGGCGAAGCCGAGGGCGCGCTCCTCCGGCAGGGCCTCCTCCAACGGCTCGGCGGTGTCGGCGACCACCCGCCAGGCGGCCTGGCCGGGAAGGGTGGCGACGCCCTGGGCGATGACCCGGGTCGGGCCCTGGCCGGGGGAGGGAGCGTCGGGGTCGCTCTGGATCATCCCGAAGGTCGCCACCGGGGCGGCGAATAGGGCGAGGACCAGCATCACGATGACGATGCTCAGCGGACGCGACGGCGCGAGGCGTCCACCGCGACGTGCCGGGGACGCATGTCCCCGATCGATAACCATACTCACGATTGCCAACCTCCTCTGTCCGTCCGGACCATCTCCGGCCCGGTCGATGGCCGTGCCATCTTCATCTCCGTGACGCCGCGCGCACCCGATCGGTTTCGCGCCCCGGGGGCGGGATCGGCCCGGCTTCAGGG